>CANJMY010000030.1 GCA_947475315.1 Pseudomonadota bacterium
AGCTCCACCTCGTCCACCCGCAGCGGCGCCCCGTTCACGTCGAGGAACGTGCCCATCGCCACGGCGGCGATCCGCTTGTTCCCGTCCACGAACGGGTGGTTCTTGATGAGGTGGAAGGCGTAGGCCGCGGCCATCTCCCACAGGTCGGCGTGCAGGTAGACGCCGTCGAAGGTGGACTCGGGCGCGGCGAGCGCGGACTCGAGCAGGCCGGTGTCCCGTACGCCGGGGCTGCCGCCGAACACGTCGATCAGCCTCGCGTGGTAGGCGAGGACGAACCGCTTCGACAGGAAGATCACTGCGCGAGCTTCCGGATCGCGTTCGGGTGCGCTGCGACGAACCGATCCGCGGCGGCCATCAGGCGGTCGAAGTCAGGGTCGAGCTTGGTGATGGTGATGCGACCGGCCTCGGCGTGCACGAGGACCTCGTCGTCACGCTCGAGGCCGGCCTCCTTGAGCAGGTCAGTGGTGAGGACGAGGCCGGTGCTGTTGCCGATGCGCTGGAGCGACTTCTTGGCGAGGGCCACGGGGACTCCGGGTGTTGTACAGAGTGTAATACGTCGTCTGGGCAGGGCAACGGTCAACGGGCCGACACTCCGGAGGGAGCTTCAGCGGTAGTGACCTCGGCAAGGCGGGCGGTGTCCTGATCGTCCAGCCCCGCCAGCCAGTTCGAAAATCGTTCTGTATGCCCAACTCAACGGAAGCCCGCCGTACCGCAAGGTCCGGCGGGCTTTGTCGTTCCGGCCAGACGGCTGGCAACTCCCGTGCGACGGCGACGTCGACGAGCTCGCCCATGTCGCGCCGTTCGTAGGGCCACCTTCGCGGCCAACGGACCTTTCATGGTGACGGCGTGAGGTGTTCGCGACCCGACGCACGCGGTCTCACCGCGTGACCGAGCCGATGCTCAGGGTGCAAGACGTCTCGCGCGGCACCACGAACGAGACCTCGCCGCCCGCGGACACCGCACCGGTGGACATGTCGGTCCCGCACGCGAGCGACCAGTCCGATCCGACCAGCTCGGGGTCGACGAGTGCGACCAAGCTCCGACCCTCGGCGTCGAACGTGAACACGTCCGCCACGAGCCCGCCGTCGGACGCGTCGAGGACCAGCGCCGCGAACCCGCGCGGTGACGTTCGCCACCGGACCCGCGGCAACGGCAGGTACAGCGGATCCCCGAGGTCACCGGTCAGCGTCTCGTACACCAGGTTCATGTCGGGCGACGGGACGGGGTCGTCCACCACCTCCCGCAGGTACTTCGACGACAGCTTGAAGAGCCGGTCGGTGAACCTCACCTCGGTCGTGTACGCCCGGAAGTTGACCGACAGCGCGTGCGCCGTCCGTTCGAGATCGGCCTCGAGCGCGGTGAGGTCGCCCGTCAGCCTGGCCTTGACGTACGCGTCGCCTGCCAGGGTGAGGATGTCGTCGTAGGATGTGTCCGACGTCGCCGCGCGGTGCTTGGCGAGCGCGTCGCGCGTCGTGCCGGACACCTTGTCCGCGATCCAGGCGTCCGACCCCTCGACTGAAGCGTCCGCCTGGGAGCCCTGCGCGTCACGCCAGCGCGAGGCGAGATCCCGGAGCGGGTCGAGGTAGCGTGGCTCGCCCGTCTGCAGCGCACCCAACTCCAGCGCGGACAGCAGCGGACCCATCGAGCGCGGGAACGCGTACGGCGCGCCGTTGATCACGTAGCAACCGGGGGAGTGCCAGGCGCCGCCGGTGCCACCGACGTCCCCCGACGGGAACCGCAGCGCAGACGGAAGCAGCCCCGCGGGTTTGTCCCG
The DNA here is from genome assembly GCA_947475315.1 of Pseudomonadota bacterium. Lineage (GTDB taxonomy): Bacteria > Myxococcota_A > UBA796 > UBA796 > CAIOSP01. The sequence goes on from CANJMY010000030.1 coordinate 1,775, forward strand.
CTCGGCGCGTGCCGCGGCGTCGACCCAGGTGTCGAGCCAAGGCGCGAAGACCGTCTCCAGCTCCGGATCGCCGGTCCGTTGCCAGCGCAGCAGGGCCGGCTGGACCGCGCGGGTGTGGTACGCGCTGTCGCAAGCGTTTTCAGGGAGATCGTCGACCACCGTCGCCGAGAACACGGTGCTGGGAAACTGCACCTGGCCGCGATCGTTCCGCGCGAGCCAGACATCGCGGGCGAGCCACGCCAGCGCGTCGGCGCGCGCTTGCCACACCGGGTTGGAGGGCTCCAGGTGGAGCATGGGGGTGACGGTGTCGGCGGAGTCCTCTCCCGAGTGCTCCACGTCGGCCAGGGTGTCGCTGTAGCCTCCCCGCATGCGCGAGAGCGACCACACCCCGTCCGCGAGCCGCCCGATCACCCCGGCGGCGGATGGATCGTCGAACCCGAGCAGCACGGGGGTCCAGTCGCGCCAGACCTCGACGTCGTCTCCCCACCCGCCGCCAAGCTGCCCATCCGGAGCCTGGCGCTCCTGGCTCCAGAAGTCGATCACATCCGACAGCCCTTCGAGCGCGGCCCGCTGCGCCACGGCCCACGCTGGCGCCCCTGGCGGCGCAGCGCGCGTCACCGGCCACGGCTCTTCCTCGCCCAGGTAGAGCGGCGGAATCGGGTTGCCCGGGTAGGTCGTGGCCAGTCGCTCGAACAGGTCGAACGCCTCGGCGTAGGCCTCCTTCTCGAACAGGCCGTACTCCATCGCGTGCCACACGAGCATGCGTGCGCGGTACAGGTCGCGCACCGACTGGAGGTCGGGGTCGTTGACCTCGGGCGGGAACATCGGCCCGAACCCGGTCGGCCACACCTTGAGCGCGATCAGGGCGCTGAGGTACCCGTCCTCGCCCGCGGACGCCTGATCCCCGCCCACCCACTGCGTCTCGAGCCCGTAAGCCCACGCCTCGGTGATGGGCAGCAGCAGCGCGAGCTGGTCCTGGCGCGGATCGTCCGCGTCGAGCGCGTCCGCGGCCGCGACGAGCGCGTCATGACGCGCCTTGTCGTCTCCGGTCTCCCCGGCCGTTCGCAGCCAGTCGGCGTAGGTCGGCGCGGGCTCACTCGCCTCCGGCCCCTCGGTCCGACAGGCGCCCAGCGCCAACGCGAGGAGGGTGGAAGCGCGGGATGCCAAACGACGCGTCGGCCTCTTGAAGCGCATCCAGCCCTCCAGGATGCTCCGGTGGCCGAAAGTTCGGGTCATCGACGCAACCTCCATCGGATCCGGACCGGCAGACGCGGGGCATGCACGACCGAACGGACGTCTGGCCGATGTACCCTCATCTGGAAGCAGGCGCGCTGTTGACGACCCTGCGGATCGCGAGCGGACCTTCGACGACGAATGCCTGCACGACGTCGAGGTCTCTGGCGTGAGCATCTGCGCGCGCAACCTGCACATCGACAGTCGGCCCGCGATCCTCGATGTCCACGCGGAAGACCTGCTCCGGGCGATCGTTTCGGTGCCGGCCGCAGTCCTCGAGGTCGGGCAGGCGCGTGTCGTCCCGTCGGTGATGCGCGACATGTCGTCCTGGGCGCACGATCACCTCGCTGCGTCCGGTCTCTCCGGCAACGACCCGGACAACCGCCCGAAGGCTGTGCCGTGCGTGCACCCGTTGGTGACCTGCCTGGAGAAGTTGGAGGCCATCGGCCGGAAGTTCGACGAGGGTAAGGCCGCCCCGAACTTCGCCCGTCACAACGAAGACGCCGCCCGGATCGTCGATCACCGTTCCGAGCTACCCCGTCTCGAAGCCGCCGCAGGGCCGGTCCCTCGATGCATCCCGACATGCCTACTTCGAGCTGTCGAACCCGTTCGCCTTGTGTGTGCCGTCGCAGTAGGGCTTGTTCTTCGACGAGCCGCAGCGGCAGAGGAAGGCGGTGTGGCCCCGCCTCGCCGCTCGCCCGGTGCCGCTCGTAATCTCGTGGCTGCCCGTGACCTTGAGCGGACCGTTGGGCAGGGGCGTAACCACCAGCGGACCCGTCGGGCCCCAGGCGGGCAGGCTCTCGTCTACGGGGAGCTCACCCGGCGAGGTGAAGCCGGCCGCCACATGTGAACCGTCGCAGTAGGGCTTGTTCTTCGAGGCGCCGCAGCGGCAGAGCGTCGCCCGGACCTCGGGGTTGCCCGCGATGTCGAGCACACCACGGGCCGCAAGCGGGCCATTCTCGAGCACCGCGACCACGTTGCGACCCGAAGGGCGCTCGCCAGCGCCCCCGTCGAGGCGTTCGACCAGGATGGCACCGGACGGACAGCGGGCCGCGATGGCGACGAGGTCCTCCGGCGTCGCCGCGTCGGGGTCGATCCACGGGCCCTCGACGTTGGCCTTGAACACCTCGGGCAGGCCAAGCACACAGTTGCGGGAATGGATGCACCGGGACCCATCGAACCGGATCCGGACCTGCTTGCCATCGACGACTTCACTCATTTCATCTCCTGGGTGTCAGGCCCGAACAACCTCGGGCCGGATGTGGCCCATGCGGCCAGCCTGGTAGTCGGCGTAGGCCTTCATGAACTCGTCGCGTGTGTTCATCACGAAGGGCCCGCCCCAGGCGATGGGCTCATCGAACGGGCGACCGCCGAGGACCAAGCCCTGCGACGGACTCTCCGCGGACAGGATGAGGCCGTCACCCTTCGGTCATGGAAGGGCCTTCCTTGCGGCAGCGCCGCGGACGACACCTGCGGTGATGCCGACCGCCGCCGGCAAGTGCATGAACGCGAGGAGCAGCTTCGAGGTAGTCGAGGCCCCCTCGAGGGTCAGCATCGGCCCCCCCATGGAGACGAGCCCGAACACGACGGCCACCCCTACGAAGACCTTGGCGCCCGACGACAGCGCGTTGGTGAGACCGAGCCACACGAGCCAGGCGAACAACACTGGCACCACCGAGGCGACCATCGGTGCAAAGACGGGGAACGCCACCACTGCCGTCCCCGGCCCGCCGAAGGCACCCACGATGGGCGCACCAGCAGCGCTGGCCGCCACCGCCACTGCGGTGTTGACAGCTCCAGCCACCACACCCCCGATGAGCCCCCCGACCAGGGGGCGGAACGCACCAGCCATGTTGACCTCCGCTGGACTGACTATAGACATTGGCTGCTATTCTGGGTAGTCGACGTATTCTGGAGTCACAAAACAGCATGTCGCCCAATCCTGATCTCGACGCCGTGCGTGTCTTCGTCGCGATCGTGGAGTCCGGTAGTTTCCAAGCCGCAGCAAGGCGCCTGGACCTGCCCCGCTCCACGGTGAGCTGGCGGGTCGCTTCGCTGGAGGAGGCGCTGGGCGTACAGCTGCTCTCGCGCACGACGAGGCGGGTCGGCGTGACCGATGCGGGCCGGGCCTACTACCAAGAGGTGCACGCCGCCCTGCAGGCAGTGGAGGAGGCGAATCGCCGCATAGCAGGCCTCGCCGCCACGCCACGGGGCCCCGTCCGGGTGTCCGCGTCGGTCAGCTTCGGCGCGAGCTGGATGAACCCCATCGCCCAGCGCATTGCCGAGCAGTACCCCGAGGTCGACCTGGTGGTGGACCTCACCGATCGGTACGTGGACCTCGTGGCCGACGGCTTCGACGCGGCGATCCGCGGCGGCGACCTGGCCGACTCGAGCCTCACCGCACGCTCGCTGGGGGCTCTCCGGGCCCGGCACTACGCGGCACCCTCCTACCTGCAGGGCCGGCCGATGCCGGACTCACCGCGGGACCTCGCCCAGCACGATGTGCTGCTCTACACAGGCGGCCCCCGGACCACCTGGGTCTTCGAGGGCCCTGAGCGGTTGGTCGTGCCAGTGTCCGGTCGCTACACGATCAACAACCACACGCTCCTGCTCGACGCGGCGGTGCGGGGGCTCGGGATCGCGCGCATCTTCCCGTTCCTAGCGGCAGCATCCATCGCTGCTGGGAGCCTCGTCGAAGTGCTGCCGGCGTGGACCGCCCCACCAGCGCGCCTGCACGTGTTGACGCTCGGCGCGTCCAGGCGGACGGCGGCGCTGGAGGCCTTCCTGCGTGTGCTCTTCGAGGTCACGCGCGGAGACGTCTTGGGCTCTCCGGAGCCCGCGCTCGGTTGATGGGACGCACCGGATTCCGCAGCCGGTCGCAGGCACGCGGCGTTGGTGCACGGCTCGGTGTTGAGGCGTAGGGAGACTTGGCATGGCGCGGCCGGAGGCATCCGATGAACAAGGCACGGTCGAAGGTCCACCCCAAGTACAAGACCAAGTACCGGGTGGGGAACTGGCCGGAGTACGACCGCGCGTTGCGGAGCCGCGGGGACATCACGATCTGGTTGACGCCCCGTGCGATCACGGCTTGGCCGGCAATCCCCAGCGGCCTGCCGGGTGGCCAGCGACGCGTCTCGGACCTGGCCATCGAGACGGCGCTGACGTTGCGCATGGTGCTCGGGCTCCTCTGGCGCCAGACAGAGGGTCTGTTGGGGTCCCTTCTCGGCTTGATGGGGCTGGACGTCGAGGTGCCGGACCACACGACGATGTCCAGGCGGACCGAGGGTCTCGACGTGGTGCTGCGGCAGCGAGCCGTGGACGAGCCGCTTCACCTGGTGGTGGACTCGACGGGCGTGTGCCTGTTCGGCGAGGGCGAATGGGCCGCAGTGAAATGAGCTTGCCCCGATCTCGTGGACACCAGGGGCGCGACAGTGCGGACGGGCTCTCCGGTCGCGTCACGCAAGCCGACAATGTCGATGCGGACGTCGCCGGGGAGTACTGGCGTGATTGCCGTGTCGTCGAGTCGGAGCGTCGGGTGATCTGAGCGCACAGGATCTGGATGCTCATCCCCCAGCCCCGCCAGCCAGTTCGAAAATCGTTCTGGTTGCCCAACCACTTCAGAGTCCGCCGTGAACCTAGGTTCCGGCGGGCTTTGTCGTTCCGGGTCCGCATGTCGTCGGTAGGGTCGCCGCCGGGCGTGCTAGAGCATCGGCATGGATGACGTCATGCTTCATGTCACCGTCGACGTGCCGCCCGAGATAGCTCGTGGCGCTGCGCCCGGCATGCTGGCCGACGAGGCGCTACGCCTACTGGTGCTTGAGCGCTTCCGTCTCGGCGAGTTGTCTGCTGGGCGCTGCGCGCGTCTGCTTGGTCTGGGTCGCGTGGCCTTCTTGGACCTGTGTGTCGCGCACGGGGTCCCTGCGATTCGCTACGACCTGGATGACTTCCGTCGCGAGTTGGCGGAGATCGCTGGCTCGCGCGGCTGATGCGTTCGGCTGAAGAACCGCACGATGTGTTGGTTGTCGCTGACACCACGCCCTTGCTGTACTTGGCGCGCCTGGGCTTGCTCGACCTGTTGGAGCGCCAATACCGACGGGTGCTCGTCCCGCGGACGGTGTGGGAGGAGCTGGTCGTCGCGCGGCCGGACGCGCACGAGGTCGCGGTGCTGCGTGCGGCGATCTGGCTCGAGGTCGACCCAGGCGCAGACGGGAGCACGCAGATGTTGGCGCTCGCGGACGACCTGGATGCGGGTGAGGCGGCGGCCATCGCGCTCGCGCTGCTTCGGCACGCGGACCTGCTGTTGATCGACGACCTGGACGGGCGTCGTGCGGCCACCGCATGCGGGCTTTCAATTCGCGGGACGATCGGCGTGCTCGTCGAGGCTCGACGGGACGGGCTCCTGCCAGCGTTACGGCCGGTCCTTGATCAGTTGGCGCTGTCGGGGTTTCGGTTGGATGAGCGACTCTACCGCGCTGCGTTGGAGGCGGTCGGCGAGGGCGGGTGACGTCTGTGTCGCGGTGCACAGGCAGGCCGTGCAGGCGTCAACGCAGATGTTCGGGGCGCGCCGACACGGGCACTTCGCGGACCGGCGACTCGACATCCGGGCGACGTCATCCTCCGTCAGCCCCGCCAGCCAGTTCGAAAATCGTTCTGGTTGCCCAACCAGAAACGAAGCCCGCCGCGCCGCAAGGTTCGGCGGGCTTCTTCGTTTCGGGCTGCGTCTGCCGCGCCGACGTCCGGCGTTCACATGCGTCAGCTCGCGGTTCGCACCCCGTCGACGACCCGGAGGTCGTGGTGAGCGCGTCGAACGCCGCACGGCGATCGGGTGTGGTAGATCGGGGCAGGAGGTCGCCATGGACGTCGACGCGCTCACGTCCGCCGCGGAGCGCGACGTCGCCGCGGCGTGGGACGAGGAGATTGCCCGCCGGACCGACGACCTCGACCGCGGGATCGCCGAGCCGGTGCCGTGGGCCGAGGTCCAACATCGCCTCCACGCGCGGAGCGCCTCGCGGTGTCCCGCGTGATCACGTTCCACCTGGCCACCCATGAAGACGCGTTCGCGCCTCGCGCAGCTGTCCGTCATCGCGGCGGCCCGCGCGGTCGGCACCGCCTGCGACCACTCTAAGGCAGCGTCCTCCGACTGGGCGGCGCTGGGCGAGTTCATCGACGGGGGCGAGCCCGCTCTGGACCCGTTGATGCCGTCGATCGCGATCGATCCGACGGTCGACCGCCCGGTCGTGTCGGTGCACGAGTCGCCGGGCGGCACCGCGAGCTTGGTGCGCGTGCGCGCATGGACCGGATCCGAGTGGTCGCTCCTCGGTCAAGCGTCGTCGTCCAGCCTTGGCGGCTTTGCACCGCGCGTGCGTGCGTCCGACGTCGCCGTGAGCGCGGACGGCACGGTGTGGCTCGCCTGGGTGGAGAACGACCCGCGCCGGACCGACGCGCAGAACGTGTACGTCGCAAAGTGGGAGGGGTCCACGTGGGCGCTGGTCGGTGAGAACCTCGCTACCGACCCTTCGATGGGGAACAACGTCCGGTGATCGTGTCGGAGCAGACGTCGGCCGGTGCGGTCACCAGCGTGGTGGCGATTCAACGTTGGGAGTCCGACACGTGGACGCCGATCGGCGAGCTGAGCGGCGGGGACCACGGCTACGAGCGCGCGCCCGACGCCCCGTTCGCGCCCAACGGCGCGGATCTGTACGTGGCGTACCGGGGCGGGCCCGCGGGCGCCTATCGGCTCTACGTGGACCACTGGGACGGTCAGGGCGGCGAGCAGCGAACCGGTCGACGACGAGTCGCTGCGACGGTGGAGCCCAGACGGACGGGTGTGATGCGTCCGTCGGTTGGCAGAACAACCATGACCCGTCTCTGGCCCGCCAGTTCAAGGCCGTGTCGGACTACGACGCAGGGCGCGCGCGTGGGACTCTGCAGATTCAGGCGGCAGGCAGGACGTTCCGTGGAGGGTCGGCCTCAGTCTCCGGACGGCTCTTGCACCGTACGCAGCCACACCGCAAAGCCACCACGCGCCTCGAGATCGAGGACGAGGGGCTCCTCACGGTTGGCGAGGACGATGAAGTCTATCTGGCCGTCGGGTACGCCCTTCGTCACCGACACCATGTGGAGCCCGATCAGCTCCCGCGTCTCCTCGCCCCACCCGACCGGCCACCGGATGAACTTGTCATACGCGAAGGGGATCGGATTGCCGTCAACCCAGATCTTAGTCGTTCCCTTCTTGGCGATGTCGGCGAATGCGCGCTCGGAGATCCACATCGACGTCGCGCGCGTTCGCGCACCTGACTCGCCGTCGATGAAGTGATCGGACAGCATGCGCGACCTCGATCGATCGGCCGCGAGCGTCGTCCGCTCACCCGCTTGGCCTGTCGACATCGTCCAGCGAAAAGTGCGGTCCGGCCGCGTCGCCATCACCGTCACCACGAAGTCGTACGCGTCCTTTTCCGGAGGTTGGACGCTGTAGGTCAGGACGCCGCCGTTCTCCAACCACACAGGCGCCTGCTCCGTGACGAGCTCCGGATCGGGCGCACCGGCGAAGGCCAACGACAAGAGGAGGGTGAACATCGAGTCTCCTGGGCGCCGGGGTGCGGCACGACGGGACCGTACCACACGTGGATCCGTCCCTGGAACCGTTCCCGGAACACGACAAAGCGGCGGGGTGGCCGGTTGTGCTCGTCGTACCCTGTCCCCCGCTTGTGTGCGGCGATGGAGCGGCGGGTACCGCCCGACGTTCACAGGGTGCTGAATGTGTCCCAGCCCTGGACTCGGAGTCGCGGGGCTAGTGGTGGGTTCCATGATCTGCGAAGACGGGTGAACCGCTGTGGTAAGTCGCGTTTAGGGTGGCTGCGTCCTCCTCGTCCAACCCCGCCAGCCAGTTCGAAGATCGTTCTGTCCACCCAACCAGAAACGAAGCCCGCCGTGACGCAAATTTCGGCGGGCTTCTTGCTTTGGCAGGGGAAGGTTCGGGCGGGCGTGTCCGACGCTCCGCGCGTCGTCCCCCATGGCACCGGGGCGGCGCCTTCACCGTCCCCGAAGAACTCGATCCACCGTCGCGTGACGAGTTCCGGCTGCCCTTCGGCGACGATGTGGCCGGAGTCGTCCACCAGCTCGACGGTCAACCGATCCGCGTGGTCCTCGAGCGCGCGTAGCCGCTTCGGCGAGCGCGCGGTCTCGTCCTTCCCGAACAGGACGAGCGGCAGGTCCGCGACCTGGTCACTCTGGCGTGAGCGCCACGGTCGCGGTCTCGACGCGAACCGTGCCGTTCGGGTCCATCTGGGAGACGGTGCTTTGGCCGCGGTAGCTCCCGTCGGGCTGGAGGACGGCGACCGGGAGGAAGCGGCCGGACGAAGCGACCGGGACCAGCGAGCAGCCAGCGATGGAACCGCGACGGCCGCTGACGCCTTCGGCAGGACCCTGGAGCACGAGGGAGAGCCTGTCGTTGGACTCGACGAGCGCTCCGGTCGTCTGGAAGGTGATCGTCTCGGTCAAGTCGCAAATCTCGTAGTACGACTGCGTGAAGATGCCGGACACCTCGAGCCCCTCCCACGTGCCGTCCGGGTGACGTCGCAGCCGGAACGACGCGCTTCCCTGGCCGGCACCGTCCCCGTCCATGCGGCGGCCGAGCCCGTCGACGCGGGTGTGGGTGAAGCTCTCGCTGTAGGTGCCGCTGTAGTCGACCGCCTGCGGCGCATCGACCACGGTGATCGCATGGCTGACCGTGCCGTCCCGGCCGTTGAGCGTGGCGGCCGCGGTGATCACGTCGGGGCTGGTCGTGGCGGTGGCCGGCGGCTGGTAGCGGGTGCACACGCGCCCGTTCGCACCGAACGCGGACGCGTCCTGGAGCGTGCCGTCGCCGGCGAGTCCGAACGAGACGGTCACGGCGCCCACGGGCACGTCGTTGAGCATCACGTCGACGCACACGTCGATCGCGTCGGAACCGGGCGCCACGCGGGCGGGGAGCGCGGGCGCGAACGTGAGCGCCAGCAGCGCCCCGTCGACCACGAACACCGAGCGGAGATCGAGGCTCTCGCGTCCGGGGCCGAGGCGCACCCGCGCGGCGACGTCGACTGTCTGCCCATCGTCGCCGAGGTTGTCGGACTCGGGCACGGTGAACGACGCGCACGCCTGCCCGCCGCCGTTCGTGCTCCCCTGGAATGCGAGCGGCAGGAAGGGCGACCCCAACGAGGTCAGCTCGATGGGGTAGCCGACGGTCGGCCGGGCGTCGTCGAAGGAGAGGGTCGCGCAGACCTCCCGCGTCGTCCCGACCGCCAGCTCCTCGCCGTTGGTGACGCCGGTCAGCGTGACGCCGGGGAGCTCACCGCCCCACATGAATGTCGTCGCGACGTCGAACTCGAACGGCGCGCCCTCGAGGACGATCGCCTTCAGCTCGACGAGCGTGCCGAACGGGCCCGGTGTGCCTCGGCTGTTCCACTGCACGCACGCCCTCCCGTTGGCGATGGTGCGCAGATCGGGGTCGGAGAGGAAGCCCGCTTCGTCGTCCGAGCCGCTGACCGCGAAGCGGACCGGCAGGTTCGGCTGGGCGCGGCCCGCGCCGTTGGTGACCGTCGCGCACGCGAAGCGCGAGCTGTCGCCGAAGCCGGGTACGGCCGCGACGGCGTCCAGTTGGGCCTCCGGCAGCGCGCCCAGCTTGTCCATCAAGTCGATGAACGGCTCGGGCAGGAAGCTCGCGAGGCCGCCGCCCGAGAAGTGGGGGACCTGCAGCGTCCATGTGTCGGCCGTGCCGCCGGGCACCTGCCACTCGACCGGGCCGTCGTCGGACCACACGAAGCCGACGGCGAGCTCGTCCGGGGCGTAGCCGGTCGCGGTGAGTGTGGCCGGGGTGGCGAACTGCAGCCCACTGGGGGCGAACGCCACGCCCAGGCCGACGCCGTCGATCGGGCCGTCCAGGTCGGCGAGCGTGACCGGCGTGGCGGTGATGGGCGTCGCGCTGTCGAGCGCGCCGGCGGGGACGTCGAGGCGCCATGTCACGCCGTCTGCGGTGACCGCGACCTCGCCGCCCTCGGGCCCGACCGTGACCGTCACGGGGTCGCCCACCGGAGTCTCCGAGACGGACCCGGAAGGCAGGTTTGTGTCGCTCGGAGCGGCGGCGTCGTTGGTACTCGTCGTGCACGCGGCGAGCAGGAGCAGCGCGAGATGTCGCATCGTGTGCCTCGGGGTGACGTGGGGTCTAATCAGATCTCGCCGTCGGAGTCGTGCCGCGGCAGGTGGTGGACGACGGTCGCCGCGTCGTCCTCGTGGATGACGACGTCGGCGATTTCGGGGTCGGTCGCCTCGAGCGGGCCGACTCTCGTCGGAGCACCGCGGCACCCAGAAGCCCCGCCCCGAGGACGACCAGGGCATTTTGTTTCGGCGTGAGTGTCCGACGTTCGGCCGGCGCATGCCGACCGGGATCACGCCGCGGCGCATCGACCCTCCGCGGAAGACCGCCCGGCCGCGGGTCGAGGTGTGGTCGGGAGGGAGTCTTCCGGTCAGAAGAGTCGGGTCTCGGATCGGTTGTCCTCCCGGATCCTCGGAGCTGGCGTGTCCACGTCGCTCGCGCACCGCATCCCGCGGAGCTTCCGCGTCCGTCGCGCTGGCGCCACGTCCACGGCGTCCAACCTCGTGGCGCGTGGGTTCGGTGCGCGCGCGGCGGTGGATCAGGCGCTCGCGCGGCTCGCGGGGAGGGGCACCCTGCTTCGGGTGGACCGTGGGATCCACCAGCTTCCACGTCATCACCCGCGTCTCGGCGTGCTGTGCCCGCGTGGGCCGCGGTCCGTGCGGGTCCGGGCGTCGGGGTCGGGTTCGCCATGCCCGTTTGTGTCGGCACACGACCGCTCGCCCAGCCTCGGGGTTCAAACTCCCGCGCCGCGGTCGTGCCGACGAAGCGGTCCCTTCGTCGGGCCGTGGCGTGCTCCCGGTGAATCTGGGGGTGGAGGCGGGTCGTGAACGACGCGCGAGCGCAGCTCCGTTCCGTCGGTCAGCGCCGCCAACCCGTGCGAAAATCGTTCTGGTTGCCCAACCAGAAACGAAGCCCGCCGTACCGCAAGGTCCGGCGGGTTTCTTGCTTTTGGGCTGGACGTGCTGGCCCTCGCGTGACCCGCATTGGGAGCACGCGGCCTGCGTGGTCCGAGAATCTTCGGCCTCCACCGACACGAGCTTCCACCCCCGGAGTCGTACGAACAGCCTCCTGAGGTGATGATGGAGGACACCGTCAGAACGACGCAGGACACTCCCCGGATTGACGCGGATCCGAACGCATGCGATGTCCGGCCTGGGAAGACATTTCTCGAGAGGCCTGCCATGCGTGCGCTGTTCGTTGCCCTCGCCGTCACCGCCTGCGCCCCGCGGCCGCCAGACGACGCTGACACCACCCCCGCGCTGCCGATCGCGTTCTCCGATCCGGCCGCCGACGGTCCGTACGACGTCGGCATCTCCACCTTCCTGCTCCCCGAGGTCGCCGGCTACACGAACGTGCCGGTCGAGGTGTGGTACCCGACGTCCAGCCCCTCCGCGGAGCGCACGACGTACGACTTCGTCGGCCTCCCCTTGCCGGCGAATGGCTACCGCGACGCCCCGCCTGATCTCACCGCACCAAACCTCGTCGTCGCCTTCAGCCACGGGTTCGGCGGCGCCCGGCAGCAGAACTACACGATGGCAGAGCGACTGGCCTCCCACGGGTTCGTGGTGGTCGCGCCCGATCATCCCGGCACGACCACGCTCGACTTCCTCGCCACCTACGGCGACCTCGGCCCCTCGCTGCTCCGCCGCCCCTACACGGTCCGGGCGGCGGTGGACGCGGTGTTGGACGGGGCGGTGAAGGGTCTGGACCTGCACCGCGAGACCTACGGCATGATCGGGCACAGCCTCGGCGCGTGGACGGCGCTCGCGGTCAGCGGCGGCGCGCTGTCGTCGGACGCGTTCCACGCCGCGTGCGACGGAGACGACCACCCAGCCTCGTGCGAGATCATCGGCGACATCACCTACACCGACGAGGAGGTGGAGGAGTACGGCCAGCCCGACCCACGCGTCACCACCACCATCCTGCAATCCCCGGGCGGCTACTACAGCTTCGAGTCGTCCTCGCTCGCGCGCATCGTGCGGCCGCTGGTCATGGGCGGCACCCTCGACGACACGCTCCCCTACGAGGCCGAGACAGTCCCGACCTTCGACCTGCTCGCCTCGCCGGCCACGCTCATGACGCTCGAGGGCGCGGGCCACTACGGCTACACGAACATGTGCGATCTCTCCATCGCCACCATGTTCGCGAAGGACTGCGAAGGCGTGGAGGGCGGCTTCGCGGATCCCTTCGTCGTGCGCGAGCTCGCCGCCGAGTACGTCGTCGCTTGGATGGGCAGCACGCTGGGCGAGCAGCCGCAGTACGGCGATTGGCTCGGCGCGCGCGATGGCGTGGAGTGGCTGCAGAAGTGAGCCCCCAGCGGGGCGTGCTTCCTGAACGGGCTTTGGATCCATGACGAGGTGTCGCGACCTGCCGCGCGCGTGCGGCGACCGAGGGGCTCACGGCGCCGTCCGTGTGTTCGTCGGCGTCGGAGTCCGCAGCGCTTCGCGTCCATGCCGATCCTGAGCGCGCGCTCACCAGATGGCCCCGCCGAGGGCTGGGTCTGCGACGGACGTGTGTCGTGCCGCGAGACCTCCCTGGTTCACCCGCAGTCCGCCGCGCAGTTGTCCACGGTCTCCGGGCCGTCGCACACGCCGTCCCCGCAGCACCCCGAGGTCTGCCCCGGCTCACAGTCCGCGGCCGCCGGTCCGCCGCCACCGCCCGCGCCTATGTCCCCGATCGCCGACAGCAGGGCGGGCGGCACGAGCGCGACCGCGTAGGTCAGGCACATCTCGTCGAGCGTGCCCTCGCCCCAGGTGACGTCCCGCGGCGTGAGCTGCTCGCCGTTCACCACGGGCTGGTTGGCGGCCGAGTTGTCGAACGTGCAGGTCATGCGCAGCGTCGTGTCGGATCCGACCTGCGCCCACTGGTCCTCGGGGAAGAAGTAGGACTGCTGCCAGCTGAAGTTCCACTCGGGGATGTCGAGCAGGCACGCCTCGTCCTGCCCGGTCCGCTGCATGTCGAGCGAGATCGCCTTCCCGAGCTGGTGCATGTGGCCCATGACGCCGATGATCGGCACCTCGATCGGGGCGCTGCCAAAAAGCGGCTGGAGGTTGAGTGTGTTCTCCTGCGCCACGTTGGGCTCGCCGGCGGGGATGCGGATGTCCATGTTCGGGAACGGGATCTGCAGCACCGCCTGCGTCGGCGTCTCACCCGCCGGGTACAGCCACACGCGCGTCGCCGTGCGGTCGCCCGGCACCTCGTCCTGCGTACGGCCCAGCGTGTTGTAGTGGATCTGCATCACGAGCTTGGTGCCCGCGTCGACGTACCGGCCGATGCCCTCGGGCAGGAACTCGCCGACCTGACCGGGCGCCCAGGCGAGCACGGTGGTGGCCGTGGGGTTGCCGGGGCAGGCGTACCCGGGATCGGGATCGGCGGCGTCGAGCTGCGTGAGGCTCGCGGCCTCGCTCGCGTCGAACGCGTACAGGATCAGGTGGTGCACGATCTCCGCCTCCTCGGGCGCCACCTCCAGGCCGCGGATCCAGGTGCCCTCGGTGAAGTCATGATCGACGACGATGCACCGGTAGTCGTCGGGTCTCGACACCACGGGCGTGTACGGATCCGGCGACGCGAGCACCAGGTCCGGATCGCCCCAGGCGTCGCGGCGGTCGAGCATCGGGTGCTCGATCGGCGCGGGCGAGACGTAGTCGGACTCGTCGCCCGCGGGGAAGTTCGCGGCGGCCCACGCGGCCACCGTGTCGCGCTGTTCGGTGGTGAGCGCGCGGCTGTCCTGGATCGCGTGGCAGTCTTGGGACGGCATCCACGGAGGCATCTCACCCGACGCCACCGACAGCGCGGCCTGCTGGGCCCACGCGGGCGGGCCGTCCGCCCAGGCCGCCGCGTCGTAGGTGATGTCGAACGTGCCGATCCCGCCCGGCTGGTGGCAGCTCTGGCAGCGCTGCTCGAAGATCGGGCGGACGTCGGCCTGGTAGGTCGGCGTCGAGTCGGTCGTGCACGCGGACGCGAACGACGCGGCGATCGCGAGCGCGGCGGCCCGCCGGGGCGACGGGGATCCAGCGGCGACGCCTCGAACGATCCACTCACGCATCTTGGCTCTCCAGGGTGTGTTGCTGGCTCCCTCTAGCGGTGGGGGCGACGGCGCTCCGTCGGCGTTGGGTCAGGCTCGGTCAGGGCGTGTCAGCGCAGGAGCCCCACGGGGAGGCTCGCGCCGACCACCGAGATCCGATACGCGCAGGCCCTCCCGAGGTCCCTATGGACGGCGTCGCCCGCTGCATCTCCTGCCTCCGCCGCGAGCGTCGCCACGATCACGACGTCGTCGAGGTCGAGATGGCGGGCGGCGCGCGCAAGCCGACGTTGCCGCCCGAGCTCGCGGCGTGGCGCACGCTGCGTCAGGTGAAGGCGGGTGAGCTGCCCGCACCCGCGGCCGTGTGCGCGGCGTGTGGTCAGCCGATGTTCACCGTCGAGGGGGAGCTTCCGCCGCTGGCGGAGTGGGTGTTCGCGCTCCCGGACGGCCCGATCGTGGTCGGCCCGGACGGCGTGGCGCGCGACGCGGACGACGCGGAAGCGGACCAGAAGATCGAGGCGCACCACAAGCCGTCGATCACGCCGCCCAACGGCGCCAGCGCGATCGTGCTCGCGTCGATGCTGGCGATCGTGGCGCTCGGCTTTGGTGGCCTGATCAGCCTGTGCGACTGTCCCGGCGTGGCGCTGACGCTGGCGGCGCCCGCGGGGGCCGCCTTGGCGGGGCGGGCGCGCGAGCGGCGGTGATCGGGCGCTGCGTCGGGCGGCCGCGGGCCAGGGCGCGCCCTCGCCTTAGCGGCTCACGCGGATGAACCTCAAGGGGTGAGGGGATGAAGGGGCGGCCAGGGTCAGGCCGGGAGCATCCCGGCGGCGCGGTACCCTTGGACGGCGTGGACCATGGCTTTGTCGATCGCGTGCTGCGGCGCCCAGCCCAGCTCCGCCCGCAGGCGCGCGCTGGAGCACACGAACGCGGGCGCGGTGATCTGGCGCACCTGCTTGTCGTCGAGCTGGTTGTGGAAGGGGACGACCGACGCCGCGGCCGTGGCGACGCCGCTCGCCGCGCGCAGGACCCACTTGGGCACCGGCACCACCCACACGCGCCGCCCGACGGCGTGCCCGATCGCGCCCCACAGGGCGTGAATGTCGGTGTCGTCGGGGTGGCTGGTGAAGTAGGTCTGCGAGCCCGGGCGCGTGTCGTCCGCCATGCGCAGCAGCGCGTCGACCAGATCGCGCACGTCCACCCACGACAGCCGCTGCGGCGCCCCTGCGGCGCGCATGCCCACGCCGGCGCGCGCGGCCTGAAACAGCGTGAGGGTGGCCTCGTCCTCAGGGCCAAAGACCATCGGCGGGCGGAAGATCGTGGTGGGGAAGGGGGTCGCGCGCACGACCGACTCGGCGCGGGCCTTGGCGTCGCCGTAGGGATCGATCGGCGCGGGCGCGTCGGCCTCGGTCCAGGGGCGGTCGGCGGGCGACGGTCCGGCCGCGGCCAGCGAGGACGCGAACAGAAGGCGGCGCGGCGGCGTGGTCTGTCGGGTCAGGCACGCGACCAGGTCCTCCACCGCGTGCAGGTTGATGCGCGCGTAGTCGGCCGGGTCAGCCGCGGTCACCACACCCGCGAGGTGCACGACGACGTCGCACTCAGGGAGCGCGAAGTCGGGGTTCGCGAACGACGACAGATCGCCCTGCACCACGTCCACGCCCGGCGCGAGGACGGACGCCTTGGACGGCGTGCGCAGCAGCGCGGTGACGGTGTGGCCGCGCGCGATCGCCTCGCGGCACAGGTGGCGGCCGATGAAGCCGGTGGCCCCGGTGATGAACAAGCGCATGCGGGGCGGGCTCCGGGCGAAGGGTCAAGCCGCGTCCCCTACGGGCGTGGGCGCCCGCGCGCAACAAGGGCCGAACGGCTGTACTCGGCCTGCGACGTTCCTGTGACGCGCGCGTGACAGCCGCGCAGGCTAACGGACACCCGGCGCCGCGCCGGCGGCCGCCCCTGGAGGTCCCTGTGACGTGGTCCCGACGCGAGTTCCTGGAGCGCTGCGCGGCGCTTGGCGTGGTGATGACGGCGCTGCCGTCGATGGGCTGCGGGCCCAAGGGCGACGGGCTGCCGGACGACGGCTTCCCCCGCTACCAGTGGGACGGCGACCCTGGCCCCGAGGGCACCTTCTCGCACGGCGTGGCGTCGGGCGATCCGCTGTCGGACGCGGTGCTGCTGTGGACGCGCGTCTCGCCCGGCGCGGACGGCGACGTGGACGTGTTTGTCGAGGTGTCGGAGTCGCCGACCTTCGAGCAGCGCGTGGCGGTCGACACGTTCACCGTGAACGCCGACACCGACTACACCCTCAAGCTCGACCAGACCGAGCTGGAGCCCGGCAAGACCTACTTCTACCGGTTCTCGGCGCTGGGCCGCACGTCGCCGATCGGTCGCGCGCGCACGCTGTCGGTGGGCGCGTTGGAGCGGCTGCGCGTCGCGGTGTGCTCCTGCTCCAACTACGGCTTCGGCTACTTCCATGGCTACCGGCACATTGCCCAGCGCGCGGATCTGGACTTCTGGATCCACCTCGGCGACTACTTCTACGAGCACGCCAGCGTGGGCGAGGGCTTCTTCTACGGCGGCTTCCGCCCGCTGGACCCGCCCAACGAGCTGCTGTCGCTCGAGGACTACCGCCGCCGCTACGCGTGGTACCGCGGCGACGTCGACCTGCAGGAGGTGCACCGCCAGCACCCGATGATGCACTGCTGGGACGACCACGAGTTCGCCGACAACCCCAAGGTCGGCGGCGCCGCCAACCACGACGCAGACACCGAGGGTTCTTGGGAAGACCGCGTCGCGGCCGCGCTGAAGGCCTACAGCGAGTGGATCCCCAGCCGCCTGGACGGCAACAAGATCTACCGTGAGTTCGTGCTGGGGGATCTGGCGCACGTGATCTTCACCGACCGCCAGCGCCGCTTCCTGTGGCCCGAGCCCGACGACGCGGAGCTCTACCTGGGCGCCGCTCAGTCCACCTGGCTGGCCGACCGCCTGGCGAACGTCCGCGCGCCCTGGCTGCTGTTCTGCACCGGCACCAGCTTCACGTCGCGCAGCCCGACCGGCGACGCCGGCGGCGCGTTTGACGGCGAGCCGTGGGACAGCGCGTCGCGGCGGGCCATGCTCGACGAGTTCGCGGCGGCCGGCATCGAGAACGTGGTCGTGCTGGTGGGCGACATCCACAAGTCGCAGGCGCTGGACGTCGCGCACGATCCGACCGCCTACGACCCGGCGACGGGCGCGGGGTCAGAGGGCGTCGAGTTCGCGTGCGGCTCGATCACCTCGCCGGGCTTGGGCACCGGAGACACGGGCGCCGCGCAGCTGCTGTGGACGGTCGGCGACCAGCGCTCCTACCTGCTGCTCGACATCACGCGGGAGAAGCTCCAGGCCGAGTTCTGGGGTTACGCAGACGCGCTGAAGGAGCAGGAGGCGACGCCTCAGGAGCTGCTGCTCAAGTCGTTCACCACGACGTCGGGCAGCCACCACCTGGTCGAGACCGCCGCCGCCTCCACCCCGCGCGCCGACGCGCCAGAGCTGGCCCCTTGATCGCGTGAGGGAACGATGGCATCGCCGATCCACGTGGAGCTCACCCGCGACCTGAACCACACGCGCGACGAGATCGCGGACGGGATCCTGACCCCGGCCGCGTGGTCGAGCTTCAAGGGCGCGGGCCCCATCCCGGGGATCAAGTCGGCGTCCTTCTCCAAGCGCACCCCTGAGGTGGTGGGCACGGTGATCGACGTCGAGAACCAGGACGGCTCCCGCCACCGCGAGACGATCGTCACCTGGACGCCCGGCGAGATCGGCCTGCGTATGGACGGCTTCTCGGGTCCGCTGGCCGCGCTCGCGTCGCACTTCGACGAGCGCATGCGCTTCACGCCGCTGGGCGAGGGGCGCGTGCGTGTGGTCCGAAGCTTCGACCTGCACCCGCGCTCGATGTTCGGCACCGTGGCGCTCAAGATGATCGGCCCGCTGCTGCTGCGCGCCGCGGCGGCCCACTTCGACGAGATCGAGGCCGCGCCCAAGGCTGGGTGAGGGCGCCGTGGGGACGGCGTTCGCGCGGACGACCCCATGTTTCACTTGCGAATCGCGGGTGCCGATTTTATATGGAACGCGCGTTCGGTAATCCGAAACGACGGAGCGTCTGATGAGCGTCGGCCCGGCAGCCCAAGGTGTGCACACCGCGACGATCAACGGTCGGAAGATCCGCGTGGAGCCCAAGGAGACGCTGCTGCAGGCGGCGCTTCGCGAGGGCGTCGCGTTCCCAAACAGCTGCCGCGTAGGCGGGTGCGCCACCTGCAAGTGCCGGCTGGTCGAGGGTGAGGTCAAGGAGCTGACCGAGTCGACCTACCTGCTGTCGGACGAGGAGCTGGACGCGCGGACGATCCTGGCCTGCCAGAGCGTGCCGCAGACCGACGTGACGATCGAGGTCGCGCTGAAGGATGGCCCCCGTCGCGTCGCCAAGGGCGTGGTCACCGCCAAGGAGTCGCTGACGGCGGACATCGCGCGGCTGCACGTGCAGCTCGACGCGCCGCTCGACTACAAGCCGGGTCAGTTCGCCAACCTGCGGCTCGGATCGCTGCCCGGGCTGTCGCGCAGCTACTCGTTCGCCGCCCCGCCGCGCGCGGACGGGCAGCTCACGTTCTTCGTGCGCAAGGTGCCGGGCGGCGCGTTCTCCACGCGCGTGGTGGACCACGACGTGGTCGGCGAGTCGATCACGGTGGAGGGGCCCGCGGGTGTGTTCGTGCTTCGCCCCGGCGAGGCGCCCCTGATCTTCGTGGCGGGCGGCAGCGGCCTGGCGCCGGTGCTGTCGATCCTGCGCGCGGCGGTGGACGCGGGCGACGCGCGCCCGGCGACGCTGCTGTTCGGCGCGCGCACTCAGGCAGACCTCTACGCGATCGGGGAGATCGACGCGATCGCCAAGGCGTGGCGCGGGTCGTTCACGTTTTTGCCGGTGCTGTCCGACGCGTCCGAGGACACCGCGTGGGCGGGCGCCCGAGGCATGGTGACGGACCACCTGGCGCCGTACGTCGTCGAGGGCGCGCACGCCTACCTGTGCGGGCCGCCGCCCATGGTCGACGCGGCCGAGGCGGCGCTGCGCGCGCGCGGCGTGTCCAAGCAGCACATCCACGCGGACCGCTTCACCACGCGCAAGGAGCTGGTGGCGGCAGCGCCCGCGCCGCAGGTCGACGCGCGGGTGGCGGGGGTGTTCGACTACCTCAAGTACTTCCTGTTCCACGGGATCGGCGCGTACGCGGTGTGGGGCATCCTGGCGGGCGGGAGCGCGACCTACATCGGCCTGTTCGGGATCCTCGTCGCCTACATGCTGGGCGACGGGCTGCTCGGAGACGACACGTCCACGCCGCGCTTCACGCGCCCCCGCATCCTCACCGTCCAGCTGTGGATGGCGCTGCCGCTGCTCTGTCTGATCGTGTTCGCGGCGCTGTGGATGGTGTCGCCCGGAGATCCGCTGGGCTTTGGCGCGTGGGCCTCGGCGCTCACCGGCGTCGATCTGCTCGCCTCGCGCGCGGCGACGACGTTTGGCGAGCACGTCGCGGCGGGTGTGATCACCGGGCTGATGATCGGTCTCGTCGGTACGATCCCTGGGCATGAGCTGACGCACCGCACGTGGGATCCGATCTCGCTGACGATCGGGCGTTGGCTGCTCGCGTTCAGCTTCGACACCATCTTCTCCATCGAGCACGTCTTCGGACACCACCGCTACGTGTCGACGATCGACGATCCGGCGACCGCGCCGCGCGGGCGCAGCGTGTACGTCCACGTGGTGGCGTCGACGATCAAGGGCAACGTCAGCGCGTGGAAGATCGAGAAGCGCCGCCTGGAGCGCAAGCGCCTCGCGGTGTTCGGCGTGCACAACGTGTTCCTGCGTGGGCAGGCGATGAGCGCGCTGCTGCTGGTCCTCGCGTTCGCGATCGGTGGGTGGAGCGCGCTCGGGTACTTCGTGGCCTGCGGGCTGTTTGGCAAGTCGCTCCTGGAGATCGTGAACTACATGGAGCACTACGGCATGGTGCGCGATCCCGACGTGCCCGTGCAGCCGCGCCACTCCTGGAACACCAACCGCCGCATCAGCAGCTGGGCGATGTTCAACCTGACACGGCACTCGCACCACCACGCGCAGGGCGAGGTCGCCTACCAGGATCTGCGGCCCATGCCCGAGGCGCCGATGATGATCAACGGCTACCTCACGACCATCCTGGTCACGCTGGTGCCGCCGCTTTGGCACGCGCTGATGACGCCCAAGGTCCTGGCGTGGGATCGCGAGTACGCGACCGACGACGAGAAGGTCCTCGCGGCGCGCGCGAACGCCCGAAGCGGCATGCACGGCTTCCAGCAGGCGGGCGGGGCGGCGGCCAAGTAGCGGCGATCGGCGCTAGCCCGGCTTGAGCGCCAGCCCGGTGAACATGTGGCCGACAAAGCGCGGTGAGCCGTCTGCGTAGGCGGCGTCCTGCTCCGCGTGCACAAAGCCCGCGTCGGTGATCAGCTGCGCGATCGGTCGGTTGAGGTGGCAGCCGCCCGCGAATTGTTTCCAGGTCGGCGTGATGCGGTGCTGCCACGCGGCGACGCCCGCGTCTGGCGCCAGCCCGTGCTCCGCGTAGATCAGCGCTCCGCCGGGCTTGAGCACGCGCCACATCTGGGCGAGCGCCGCCGGTGCGTCGGGGATGGTGCAGAGCGTGTACGTGAGCAGTACGGTGTCGACGCTGTTGTCGGCCAGGGGGATCTGCTCGCCGGGCAGGTCCAGCCACTCCACCGGCACGGGCGACGTCGCCAGGTTGCGGCGGGCGCGCCGGCGCATCCCCGCCGACGGCTCGAGCGCGTAGACCTTCTCGACCAGCGCCGGATCGTACAGGGCGAAGTTGATCCCCGAGCCCGCGCCGACCTCCAGCACGACGCCCGCGCAGCGGGGCACGGCGCGCGCGCGCATCTTCATCACCGGCGGCGACGAGCAGATCGCGTGGATGACGATCGGGAGGACGTGGTCGTCGTACAGGCCCATGAGGCGCTCCGGCGTGTGTGGACGCCGTCACCAGCGTAGCCGACGCGGCGGGTCCGATCACGCCGCGCCGTGGCGAGCGCGGGTGGGCGCGGCTGGTGCTAGAACACAGGAGGAGGGACCCGCATGAGACGCTACGCGCTGTTGCTTGCGCTGCTCGCCTGTCACGGTGGCACCAAGCCCGGAGACACCGACGTCGATCCGGACGACACCGACGTGCTCGACACCGACGTGCTCGACACGGCGGTCGACGACACGGACGACACCGACGCGGTGGACACCGACGTGGCCGACACCGACCCGTTGGACACGGATGGCCTGTCGGTGAGCTGCGGGGAGGAGGTCTGCGACGGCGCGACCCAGTTCTGCCTGACCTCGATCCCCGGCCAGCGGCCGGACACCGGCCTGCCGACGCCCGACTACACGGACTGCGTCGCGTTGCCGGCGGCATGCCAGGACGACGTGTCCTGCGCCTGCCTGGTGACCGCGGAGGCGATCCCGGGGTTCGCGGAGTGCTCCGGTGACGCCACCACCGGCCTGTCCGCGCGGATCGCCTACCCATAGGCGCGTCGTGCGGCCGCGCCCGACGTGGCCGCGCGTCGGCGACCGGGCGAGGGTGCTGGGGTCGCGGAGGTCTCGATGTCTTTGCTGTATACGGCGCGCTGGGGTGTTGGGGCGGCGCTGGCCGGGCTCGTGGCTGGCTGCGCGGCGCCGGTCGAGGACGAGCCCGCGGCGACCGAGCCGAGCCTGGAGGGCTTTCGTCAGGTGGTGCCCGGTGACGGCATCCCTGCGGAGCTCCCCCTCCAGGACGCGAACAACAACCTGTCGATCGCGCGCTTCGACGGCCGCCTGTTCCTGGCGTGGCGTACGGCGCCGTCGCACTTCGCCAGCGAACAGACCGAGATGCTCGTCGCGTCGACCACGGACGAGGTGACGTGGCGCTTCGAGGGCCGCTTCGCGCTGGGCCGCGACGTGCGCGAGCCGCAGCTGGTCCCCACCGACGACGGCCTCTGGTTCTACTTCGCGCGGCTGGGCACCACGGTGGTGGACTTCGAGCCGGGCGGCGTGGTCCGCACCCGCTACAACGGCCCCGGGGACTGGACGGAGCTCGAGGCCTTCGGCCCGCCCGATCTGGTCGCGTGGCGCATCGACACGCTGTCGGACGGGCGCTTCCACCTGTTCGGCTACACCGGCGGCGCCGCCGAGTACGGCACCACCTACGCGCCGATCGAGGTGCACTGGCTGGCAAGCGACGACGGGGTGAACTGGGTCAATGGCTCGGGCGCCGACACCGACGTGGTGCTGTCAGGCGGAGGGTCGGAGACGTCCGCGCAGCTGATGGCCGACGGCAGCCTGGTCGCGGTGGTGCGCAGCGAAGAGGGCGACCCGGACGGCACGGGGTTTGGCAGCCTGATCTGCACGGCGCCCGCGGACGATCTGGGCACCTGGACCTGCGACCAGGACGACCGCAAGTACGACTCGCCGCTGCTGCTGCGCCACGGCGACGACCTGTGGCTGATCGGTCGACGTCAGGTCGAGTACGACGGGCGCTTTGACCTGGGCATGCCGCGCGACTGGGCGATCAACCATCTGGACTACCTGGCGCGCTACTCGGGCACGCCCAAGCGGTGCAGCGTGTGGTCGGTGGACGGCGCCACGCGCAGTGTCAGCCTGGCGTTCGACCTGCCGAGCCTGGGCGACACCTGCTTCCCTGACGCGGTGGAGGACGGCGACGATGCGTTCCTGGTCTACAACTACAGCAACGATCCGGGCGGCCCGGAGATGACGTGGCTGCAGGGCCAGCTCTCGCCAACCCACCTGTACCGCCAGCGACTGCTCGTCCCGTAGGGCGCGCCGATCAGTCCTGCTGGACCCGCACGTCGATCGACAGCAGCTGCGCTTCGGTGCGCGGCAGCTCGATCAGCAGGGCGGGCAGGTCGTAGCCGGGCACCGACACGCTCAGCGTGTGCGGGCGGTCGGTCGACGGCGTGGCGAACACCGCCAGCGCGACGCCGTCGGAGTCCGGCAGGCAGCGCTGCAGCGACGGATTGGTCACGGCGAGCGTGTCGTCGAGGAGGTGGAGCTCCAACCCGGGCGTGCAGGTGGGCGTGGCCGCGGCGGTGTCGACCTGATGGTAGGCCTCGCACACCGAGCCCACGCAGCGTCGCACGCGGACCACGATGGGCAGCGCTGTCGACACGTCCAAGTACGACGGCGAAGCGGAGGGCACGCCGATGGTCGTGAGGTCCGCGGCGCTGAGCACGGTGCGCCAGGGGGCGTCGCCGAACGCGCCGCGGAGCTGGACGCTGCGTTCGGTCGGGCGGAACGCGCGGCCTTTGCTGGAGCCTTCCGTGATGGGCGCCAGGATGGAGCTGCCGCCGTCACCGAGCGACACGTCGACGCTGCGGGTGTCGTCGCGGAACGTGGCGCGCACGCCGCACGCGTCGTCGGTGACCTGCACGGGCGGCGCGAAGGTGTCACGCAGCGTCGGCACGCTGTCCGGACCGGTCGCGGGTTCGACGACGAAGGTGGAGCGCAGCGCGCGGCACACCGGCCCCGGGCTGCTGCGCAGCGAGACCTCGACGGTCTGGCCCTTGCCGCCGGCGAGCGCGGAGGTGGGGAGAAGCGCCAACGAGGCGAAGAGCAGCGCGGCGGTGGACCTCATGGCGCACCTCCGATCGCGGCCAGTCGTCGGGGATCGCAGCTCTGCAGGGCGTGCCCCGCGTTGGTGCAGGTGGCGCAGACGCCGCGCCAGTCGCTTGCCAGCTTGCGCTGGTCCTCGACCATCATCGCGACCCAGACGTGCTCGGCGGCGTCGCAGCGCGCGCCCTGATCCGGACCGGCCGCGTCCTGCGCCGCGCTGAAGCGGCTGGTCGCCACCTGCGCGACCGCGGCGCTGAACGTCGGCCCGTAGGCGCCGCCAGACCCGCGACGCGCGCGCGCCAGGAACGGCGCGAGCCGGTTGGTGCCGTCCAGCCAGCTGACGAAGCTGGTGAGCGTAGGGGAGTCGGCGGTGGACACCGCCGCGCGGAGCGGACCGAACGTGGAGTTGCCCTTTTCGGCGAGCATGGCGTCGATCTCGCCGCCGTGGCCGTTCGGGCTGCTGACGACGCCGCGCACACGCGACAGGTCGTCGACCGTGTACCAGGGGAGCGGCGCGACGGCGTCGATCCAGGGGGACGGCGCGGGCGGGCCCGCCGGCGCCGCGGGAGCGACGGGCGCCGCGGTCACGGACGCCAGCCCAATCTGCGGCGGCGGCGCATCCGTCGTGCTCGTCGGGGCGCGCGCCGACGCGCGCGGGCCGGGCGGGGGCAGGTCGCGCGTGGTGGTGCGCGGGGCGGCGGCTGGGGCGTCCCGGGTGACGGTCACGCGCGGGGGCGTCGTCTCGCGGAGCACGGGCGGCGGTCGAGTGGCGGGCGCGGGCGGCGGCGTGACCACAGGCGCGGCCACGGGCTCGGGCGCAGCAGCAGGCGGCGCGACCACGGGCTCCGGCGCGGGGGGCGGCGCCTCGATCGCGGCGGGCGCCGCGGTCGGCGGTGCGACGTCCGCGACGGGCGGCGCATGGGTCGGCTCGTGCTTGCCGTTCAGGGACTGCCAGCCGATCGTACCGCCGCCTCCGACCAAGCCGAGCACCACGAGCGCCGCGAGCCCGACCTTCCAGCCAGACGAGGACGGCGCGGGCTTGGCCGCGGTGGCGACGGGAGCGGCCTGAGCCGACGGTGCGGGCTTGGCCGCGGCTGCCGCAGGAGCGCTCTCGGGCATGGCCGCAGCGACCGGCGCGGGCGTCACGACCGGCGGGGGAGTGTCGTCGAGTGAGGGGGCGGGGAGCGGCGTCCGGGCGCTGTGGTCCACGCCAGGAGACGGCTCCACGAGCAGCTGCGGCGCGATGGTGGCGCCGCTGCGCTCGGGCGAGGAGCCGTTGGCCCACACCGGCGGGCCCGAGGCCGCCGCGAGCGCCGCCATCGATCCGCTCTGGCCCGGCTGGGTGAGATCGTGCTCGTCGATGGGCGACAGATCGTCGATCGGCTCGTGGAAGTCGGCGTGGGGTGCGTCGCGCAGCTTGGCCATGCGCGCGCGGAGCGCCTCGGCGGCGTCGCTGCCCGCCAGCAGCCCGGCCAGCGCGGTCGCCAGGGCGCCGGCGCTCGCGTAGCGCTGCTCTGGGTCGTGGTGGACGCAGCGCAGGAGCACGTCCGCCAACCCCATGCTGCGCTTGTCGAGCTTGTCGGCGCGGGCCTCGGTGAGGAAGTCCTCCAGGCGCGTGCCGCGCAGGGGCTTGGAGCGGCCGGCGGCCTTCTCCAGCAGCACCTCGCCCTCGACCAACTGGTAGAGGATGCAGCCCAGGCTGAACACGTCCGACGGGGGGATCGAGCGGCCGTCGTAGCGCTCGGGCGCCACGAAGTAGGGCGTGCCGGTGGGGCGTCCGGGGTTGGCGGCGGGCAGGTGCGCGTCCAGCGTGTGGGCGATGCCCAGCTCCATCACCTTGACCTGGCCGTCCCAGGTCACGAGGACCCCGCCTGGGGTGAGGTGCGCGTGCACATAGTCCGCGTGGTGCAGCGCGCTGACGCCGGCCGCCGCCTGACGGACCACCTCGACCGCCTCCTCCAGCAGCAGCGACGTGGTCAACGTGCTGGCGGGGATGCCGTCGACCAGGTCGAACTCGACGTACGGGACGTCCTCGAAGGCGCCGACGGCCCGCACACCGACGAGGTTGTCATGGTGCAGGGTGGTCAGGGTGGCCCAGTCCGGGCGCATCCAGTCGGTCGGCGCCAAGCTGACCTGCCGCATGATGGAGAGCTGCGCGGGCGTGGGCACCTGCACGGCGAACGAGGCGGGCTCGGCCTCGCCATGCGAGGCGGACAGGGCGATGCCCATATGTCCTGCCCCCAACACGCCATGTAGCCAGAAAGGACCCCATCCCCTTGGGAAGGAGTCGCTTGTCGTTGGTGCGGTCCCCATGCATCGCCCTCGCGGGGTGCACGATATCGCATTTTGGGTCTGCGCAACGGGGGCGCGCGTGGGGAGGGCGTTCGCGGCGTCGTCTGCGGGTCCTCGCAAATTCGGAGTGGATGGCGCTCACCCGCCGGGAATAGGGATCGCCCTTGACTCACTCTGGTGGCTGTATGCGCGCTTCGTTCGTGCTGCTCCTCGCGTTGGCGGGGTGCTCGGGTGTGTCTGGCGATGACTCGTCGGACAACCAGGCGCCTGCGTCTCCCGACGTCTCCCTGACGCCGCTGAAGCCCCGCACGGACGACGCGCTCCGCCTGGAGCTCGGGGGCGAGCTGATCGATCCGGACGGCGACGACGTGCGCCTGGCGGTCGAGTGGTCGGTCGACGGCACGGTCAAGGACAACCTCCAGGACGAGCTGGTGGTCTCCGAGGACGACACTGAGGTGGGCGAGCGCTGGAAGGCGACGGTTACGGCGGTCGACTCGCACGGCCTCGCCAGCGAGCCTGTCGTGCTTGAGGTCGAGATCGACAACACCCCGCCGACCGTCACGCTGGCGGCCGATCCGCCGTCTCCGCCCGCAGGCGTGGACGCGACGGTGATCGTCACCGCGGACGACGACGACGGCGATGACGTCACGGTGGACCTGACCTGGTCGCTCAATGGCGTCGCCCGGCCGGACCTGGCGGGGGTGGTCACGCTGCCCGGCTCGCAGACGGTGCGCGGGCAGGTCTGGTCGGTCCACGCCGTGCCGAACGACGGCCACGAGCACGGTGAGTCCGCTGATCTCGACATCACGATCGCGGACAGCCCGCCTGTGGTGACGTCGGCGACGGTGTCGCCTGCCGGCCCGTCTGAGACGGACGTGATCACCGTCACGGCCAGCGCGTCGGACCCAGAAGGCGATCCGGTGCACTTCGAGTACGCCTGGGTGGTGGACGGCCTGACCGTCCCCAACGCGTCGGCCGACACGCTCGACGGCGCCTCGTTCAACAAGGGCCAGGTCATCCACGCGCTGGTCACCGCCGTGTCCGATCAGGGCGCCCGCAGCGCGCCGTTCGCGTCCAACGACGTCACCGCGGTGAACACCGCGCCCAGCGCGTCGGGCGCGGCGATCTCCCCGTCGGCAGGCAGCAAGGCGACCACCTTCAGCTGCACCGCCACGGGCCTCGTAGACCTTGACCCGGCCGACTCGCCCACGTCCACCACCAGCTGGGCGGTCAACGGCCAGACGGTCGCCGCCACGGCCACGCTCGACGGGACGCGCTTCTCTCGCGGCAATTCGCTGACCTGCACGGCGACGCCCACCGACGGCGTCACCGGCGGCACGCCGCGCGTCTCTGCGCCGGTGGTGGTGGGGGACGCGCCGCCCACGCTCGCGTCGGTGACGCTCACCCCCGCCAACCCGACCGGCATCAGCTTCCTGCTCGCCACGCCGTCCGGCGCGTTCGACCTGGACGGGGACTCCGTGTCCTACCAGTACGCCTGGTACGTGAACGGCGCGCTCACCAGCGGCACCGGCGCGGCGCGCTCCGCCACCGATCTCCACCGCGGCGACGTGGTCACGGTCGAGGTGACGCCGTTCGATGGCACCCTCACGGGCGCGCCGGCCGCCAGCCTGCCGGTCACCGTGGCCAACACGCCGCCCGAGATCCAGGGCATCCGGTTCACCCCTGACTACCCGAACAGCTTCCAGTCGGTGACGGCCACCCCGAGCAGCTACGATCAGGACGGCGACACGGTCACCGCGCACTACGCGTGGACGGTGAACTCGGTGCCCGCGGGCTACGACCAGCCCACGCTCCCGTCCAACCTGTTCGCGCGCGACGCGGTCGTCGCGGTGACGGTGCTGATCGACGACGGCCACGGCGGCACGGACCAGGCCAACGTGTCCACCACCATCGGCGACGCGCCGCCTACCGCGGCCACCGTCACGCTGGAGCCGGTCGACGCGATCTCATCGGACGAGTTGCTCTGTCAGATCGACACGCCGTCGACCGATCCGGACGGCGACCCCGTGACCTACACCTTCCACTGGTCGTGGAACGGGCACTCGTTCGACTACGGCACCAACACGTCGAACAGCAGCACCATGGCCCCCCGCTACACCGAGATCGGCGAGGATTGGCACTGCTGGGTGACGGCGTCGGACGGCACGCTCACCACCGACTCGCTGCACCAGTCAGTGATCATCGCGTCGGTCCCGTGCGGGCTCAACGCGGCGGACAATGGCGACAGCGTCTGCGAGTGCGCCGTGAACTACCAGTGGTGCGACACGGCCCAGTGGGACTGCTGCTACGTGCCCCCGGCCACCGTGCGCGTCACCGTGCTGCGCGCCGTGATCAATTCGCTGGACTCGAGCGGCCTGGAGTGGGACAGCTCGTTCCTGGGGGCGAGCTTCGTCCCTCCGGACGCCTACGTGGACGTGTGGGGGAGCAACGCGCTGGTGGGCACGACCGCCACCGTGGACGACAGCTACGCGCCCCTCTGGAACCAGTCGTTCTCGGGCGCGTCGGTGTCGGCGGGCACCACGATCGACTTTGACGTGCATGACGAGGACACGTTCGGCTCGGAGTACATCGGCGGCTTCAGCGTGAGCTACTCACAGGTCATGGCCCACCTCAACCTTGGCCAGTACACCCTGCACGGCACCGGCGTCATCGACCTGGTCGTGCGGTTCGACTCGCCCTGACGTGACCCAGCGCCGCGCCGTCGCCGTCTGCGTCTTCGCCAAGCCCCCGCAGCCTGGGGCCTGCAAGACGCGGCTCGCGGCGGCGGTCGGCGACGACGCGGCGGCCGAGGTCGCGCGCGCGATGCTGCTCGACACCTGGGACGTGGTGACGGCGCTGGAGGGCGTCACGCCCATCTTGGCGACCACCGACGTGGCGTTCGACCACGGGCTTGGGCCGGTCACGGCCTGGGACCAGGGGGGAGGGGATCTGGGCGCGCGGCAGGTGCGGGTGCTGCAGCGCGCGCTCGTGGACCACGACGCGGCCCTGGCGGTGGGCGCGGACATCGGATCGCTCACGCCCGAGCTGCTGGCGGGCGCCGTCGCGCAGCTGCGTGAGCACGGCGCGGTGCTCGGGCCCGCGGAGGACGGCGGCTACTGGATCCTTGGCCTGACCCGTTGCCCGGACGACCTGCTCGACGGCGTCGCGTGGAGCGTGGAGTCGACCGGCGCTGAGGTGCTGGCGCGCCTGACCGCGCGGCTCGGCGTCGTGGCGATCGCGTCGACCGCGTGGGACGTCGACGAGCTGGTGGATCTCCGGCGCGCCGTCACCCGACCAGGTCGGTTGGGCGCGGTCGCCCGAACGCGGGTCTGACGCGCGCCTCTAGGAGGGGAAGCCGTCGTCCTTGGGCGCCGTGCCTGCGTCCCACGATCCGTCGCTGTCCTGCCAGCCGCGGGTGCCACCGGCGAGGGAGAGGGTGTTCGTGTAGCCCATCTCGGCCAGCGATCGCGCCGCGAGGGCCGACCGGAAGCCGCCGCCGCAGATCAGGATGAGCTCGGCGCCCGGGTCCGGAAAGCGCCGCTCGACGTCGCGCTCGAGGACGCCGCGTCCGAGGTGGACGGAGCCGGGGATGCGCCCGGCCTCCCACTCGCGGTCTTCGCGGACATCGACGAGCAACGGGGACTCTCCGGCCGCCAGACGCGCCTGGACCTCGGTGGCGGTGGTCTCGCGGACGGCGGCGCGGGCCGCGTCGGTGACGGTCAGGAAGCGGGGGCTGTGCTTCATCGGGGGAGCTCCTCTGGGCTTTGTGCTTGTCAACCGTTCGTCGTAGTGGCCCCTTTCGGGTCAAGGAATGTATAGTGCGCCCACCCCCCCTCGGGCTCTCCGGAGGCGCCGTGCTCCGTCCGCTCATCCTGTCCTCGCTCTTCTTCGTCGCTTCGCCCGCTTTCGCTGTCGACAGGCATCCGCCTGGCGAGCGGATCGAGCAGGCGCTGTCGGCCCAGATCACCCAAGATGGCCTGGACCAGCTCGAAGACGTCATCGTCGACGTGGTCCCCACGCTGATCCCCGCGGACGCGCTGGCCATCCCCGACATCCACGTGGACGTCACCGTGGCGCAGGTCGACCTGACCAACGCCAACGCGACGATCGACGTGAACAGCGTGAACCTCGTCCCCAAGCCCGGCGTGCTGGAGATGACCCTCAACGCGAACCTGCTGCTGGGCTCGGCCGCCGACCCCTACCAGATGCACATCGCGACGCTGTTCGACTGGTGCAATGACCCCGGTCACCTCACCGCGAACGTCTCGCTCAAGCTCAACGTCACCATCTCGGTCGTCACCCTCCCGGGCGGCGAGCGCGCGTTTGACGTGAACATCGACCTGCCGGGCAACGGCGTGGCGATCAACAGCCTCAACGTGAACGGCGCCTGCGACACGGTGCTGAACATCGTCGGCAACGCCCTCAAGGACGTGCTGGTCAACTCGGTGCTGCTGCCCCAGATCCAGCCGCTGATCAGCGGCCTGGGCCCGACCATCGAGGACGCGCTCAAGGCCGCCTCGATCAACCAGTCGTTGGACCTGCTCGGCCACACGATCGACCTGCAGCTGCTCCCCAAGCAGGTGTTCATCACGACCAACGGCATCGAGATCCAGCTGTCGGGTGGCGCCAGCGCGCCTGAGCAGGACTCGTGCATCGCGGACCACGATCCGGGCGGCAGCCTTAAGACCGACACGCCCGTGCCGGGCATCGGCCTCGCGCCGGCGGACTTGGCGATCGGCGCGTACGTCTCGGATGACTTCATCAACGAGGTCCTCTACGCGGCCTTCCGCAGCGGCGTGCTCTGCGTCAACGTCGACAAGGACCTGGTGGGCAGCGCGCTGCCCATCGCGCTGGACTCCTCGCTGATCCCGCTGATCGGCGGCCAGGAGTACAACGCGATCATCCCGGCCACCGCGGCGCCGCTGATCATCCACACGAACCCCGGCAAGGTGCCGACCGTCATCGTCGACGGCGCCCATGACGTGGGCATCCGCCTTCAGGAGTTCAACCTCGCGTTCGTCACCGACATCGAGGCCCGTCAGGCCACGGTGATCGGCCTGAACATGGACGCGAACATCGGCATCGACCTGCCGTTTGACGGTGCGACCGGCGCGCTGTCCATCAACCTCGATGACGTGAAGGCCTCGAACTTCAAGTTCACCACCACCCAGGCGCTCATCCCGGGCACGGAGGCGGGCATCGAGACCTCGTTCAGCGGCCTGCTCGACACCATCCTGGGCGCGGCGCTCGGCGGTCTGTCCGACAGCCTCGCGTTCACGCTCCCCAGCCTCTCTGGCCTCGGCCTCACCCAGCTCGACATCGGGCCGGGCGGCGACCAGCAGGACTGGCTCCTCGCCAAGGTCGGCCTCGGCCTCGTCAGCTACGGCGGCGGCACCGACACCGGCGCTGGCGGCGCGGGCGGCTGTGGTGGCTGCGGTGGTTCGGGCGGCTGCGGCGGCGCGAGCTGCGCCAGCGGCGGCGGCTGCTCGGCGAACGGCGGGATGATCCCCGGCGCTCCCCTGTACGTCTTCATCCCCCTGTGGCTGCTGCGTCGTCGTCGGGACGTCTGAGCGCCGAGGAGCCTAGAGCCCTTGTCTCGCATCGTGCTGGCGGGCGGCGGCACCGGGGGCCATGTGTACCCGGCGTTGGCCATTGGCGACGTCTTGCGGTCACACGGCCACACGGTGCTCTACTACGGTGACGGGGGCCGCCTGGAGGCCCGGGTGGCCCCGCAGCGGGGCTACACGTTCCGCCCGGTCGAGGCCGCGCAGTACCCGCGCGGCGGGCTGGTGGGCCGCGTCAAGTTCGCCCTGGCGCTGCTCAAGGGCATCGTCGCGGTGCGGCGCATGCTCAAGCAGGACAAGGTCGACGCGGTGCTCGGCGTCGGCGGCTACATCGCGGCGCCTACCGTGCTGGCGGCGGCGTCGCTGGGCATCCCGCGCGTCATCCACGAGGCGAACGTGGTGCCGGGCATGGCGAACCAGCTCTGCGCGCGCGTGGCGGACCGGGTGCTGCTGACCTACGCGGCCACGGCGTCGCGGATCAAGAGCAGCGCGCCCAAGGTCGTGGTCGGCGTGCCGGTCAACCGGGCGCTGCTGGGCGGCGATCGCGTGGCGGCCGCGGCCCGCTACGGCCTCGACCCGCACCGCGTCACCGTGCTGTTCGTCGGCGGGTCGCTCGGTGCGGCGCGCCTCAACGACCTGGCGATCGCCCTGTCGCGCGAACCATCGCGCGGCGACGTGCAGATCCTGCACCTGACCGGCCCCAAGTACGAGGCCGACGTGCGGGCTGGCTACGGCACCGTGCCTCCCGGCGTGTCCGTCGTCGGGTACGAGGACCAGATGGCCTTCGCCTACGCCATGGGCGATCTCGTCGTCGCGCGGGCCGGATCGTCCACGCTGGCGGAGCTGGCCGCGGCTGGCTGCCCGTCGCTCTTGGTGCCCAGCCCCAACGTCACCGAGAACCACCAGGAAGAGAACGCACGAGGCCTGGAGGCGGCGGGCGCCGCGGCCGTCGTCGTCGAGCACGGCTGGGACGTGGCGGCGAACGTGCGCCTGATCGTCGACCTGATGGCCGACCCGGTCCGGCTCGAGGCGATGCGCACGGCCGCGCTCGGCTGCGCGCGCCTGGACGCCGCCGAGCGCGCCGCGGACGTGGTCGAGGGCCTGCTCTAGGCCGCTACCAGCGGTGGCCGAGGTTGCGCTCCAGGAAGCGCTTCACGACCGGGTCGGTGGAGTGCACGAACTTCGACGTCTCCTGGTACGCCACCAGCTTGCCCTTCCACAGCATGCCCACGCGGTCGGCGATGGCCTCGGCGGAGACGATGTCGTGGGTGATCACGATGAACGTGATGCCCAAGGCTGCCTTCATCTTGCCGATCAGCTCGTCGATCGTGTCCGACGTGAGCGGGTCGAGGCCGCTGTTCGGCTCGTCGAACAGGACGATCTCGGGCTCCATGATGATGGCGCGCGCCAGGCCGACGCGCTTGCGCTGACCGCCCGACAGCGCGGGCGTGGGGCGGTCGTAGAGGCCCTTGAGCTCGACCAGCGCCAGCTTCTCTTCGGCCTTGGCCCGGCGCTCCTCGGCGCTCATGGTCGTGTGGTGGAGCAGGGGGAAGGCGACGTTGTCCCCAGCGCTCATGCTGTCGAACAGGGCGCCGTCCTGAAAGAGCATCCCGAAGCGGCGGCGCGTGGCGTACTTGAGCTTCTCCCCGGCGACCGCCATGTCGACGTCGCCGATCCAGACGTGGCCGGAGTCCGGCTGGAGCAGGCCGACCAGGTGCTTGAGCAGCACGGACTTGCCCGTGCCGGACGGGCCGATGATCGCGGTGGTGCGGCCGCGCTCAAACGACATGGACACGTCGTCGAGCACGATCAGATCGCCGAAGCGCTTGCTGACGTTCTCAAGCCGGATGATCGCGTCCTGGGGCGGGATGATGTCGACGTTGTCCGTCATCCGTAGGCGACCTCGCTCACGAAGTAGTTGAGGATGGCGCAGCACACCGCGGAGATCACGACCGCGGCGTTGGTCGCGCGTCCGACGCCCGCCGGGCCCGGCGGGCTGGTGAAGCCGCAGAAGCAGCTCACCGCGCAGATGAACGACCCGAACAGGCCACCCTTGATGCCCGCGACCATCAGGTCGGTGCCGCTGGTGGTGTTCCACACCAGCGCCAGGAACGGGCCGCCGGGCTCGCCCAGCTGGTAGACCGTCACCAGCCACGCCGAGCCGATGAGCGTGGCGATGCTGATGATCGTGAGGGCAGGGAGCACGAGCACGATGCCCAGGAAGCGCGGCGTCACCAGGTAGACGTAGGGGTCAACGGCCATGACCTCGAGCGCGTCGATCTGCTCTCGGATGCGCATGACCGCGATCTGGGACGCCATCTCGGTGCCCGCCTTGGCCGACACCATGGCCGCCACCATGATCGGGGCGAGCTCGCGGACGCCGGCGAGACCCACGAACATGCCGAGCATCTGCTGGGCGCCCATCGGGCGGAAGGCGACGTAGCCCTGGAGCGCCAGGTTGGTGCCCACGAAGAAGCTGATCACCAGCAGGATCGGCAGGCTGCGGACGCCGATCCGGTAGGCCTCCTCGATGGTGCGGGCGACGGGCAGCTTGTGGGTGAACGAGGAGCGCACGACGCGCCCCGCGAAGATCCCGAACTGGCCCAGCGTGAGGAGCGTGTTCATCAGCCCCGTCCGTACAGCGCGCTGGTGAGGAAGTAGTTGGCGATGACGAACGACGTCACGGCGATGACCACGGTGTCGTTGACCGCGCGCCCGACGCCCGCCGCGCCCCCGGTGGCGAAGTAGCCCTTCCAGGTGGCGACCAGCCCGATGATCCCTCCAAACACGGTGGTCTTGAGGATGCCGCCGCCCAGGTCCATCGGCTTGGAGAGCGCCCAGAGGTTGGCCCAGAACACGCCGTTCGTCTCGCCGCGGAACACGACCGCGACCAGCCAGCCGCCCAGTACGCCCGACACGGCGCCGACCAGATCCAGGATGGGCGTGGCGATCAGCGCCGCCGCCACCCGCGGGACGATGTGCACCTTGAGGGGATCGATCCCCATCACCTCGGTGGCGTCCAACTCCTCGCGGATCCGCATGGCGCCAATCTCTGCGGCGAACGCGCTGCCGCCTTGCGCCGCCACGAGCACGCTCGCCAGCACCGGCGCCAGCTCGCGGAACACCGCCACGCCCACCAGCGAGGACAGCAGCCGCTGCGCGCCGAACAGGCTGAAGATCTGCAGGCCCTGAAGTGCGAGCACCATGCCCGCCGGGAAGGTCACCGCGATCACCGGCAGCGCGCACCGCGTGGCGAGCAGCCACAGCTGGTGGGCGCCCTCCGACAGGGGCCACCGCGTGGTGAACAGCCGCAGCAGCACCGCGCCGGAGAATCGACCGAAGCTGCCGAGGGCGCGGAATCGATCCCACAACTCGTCCACGGGCGCTCCGTCGCCGATGGGATACTTCGGCGCTGACAGCGGGGCGACCCGCAAGGCGGAGGCGACATGGCATCGCGCAAGGTTGGCGACGGCGACACCGATCCGGACGAGTTCGACGGCCCGCCCGTGGAGCCCGAGAACGCGAGCCGGCGGATCTTCTCGCGCCTCGCCAAGCGCCTGCAGAACCCGCGCGAGCTGGGCGGCGACGCCATGGACCTGATGGGCGCCTTCTTGGAGACGTCCGACCGCGCCAAGACCGAGATGGTCAAGATGGTCGCGCGCGAGGTCCGCAACTACCTCGACGAGCTCAAGCTCAAGGAGGACATGCGCAGCCTGCTCACCGGCCACAGCCTCGAAGTGAAGATGTCGCTGTCGCTCAAGCCGCTGGCCGACGCCGCCGTGCCGGCTCCTGCGCCACCTGAGGCAGTCGCTGAGAGTGACGAGACGAAGGACGAAGACACGTGATCAAGTCGCGTCGCTACGAGATCGGCGTCGGGCTGCTGCTGGCCGCGTCCATGGTGCTGCTGGCCTGGCTCGCGCTCAAGATGGGCGCCATCGGAGACCTCGGCCCGCACGTCGACGTGCTGCTGCGCGTGGAAGACGCCGCCGGGCTGGATCCGGGCGCCGAGATCGCGGTGGCGGGTGTGAAGGTCGGTGAGGTCGGCGCGCTGTCCGTGGCCGACGGCAAGGCGGTCGCGCACCTCACGATCCGCACCGACGCCGGGCTTCGTCGCGACGTGAACGTGCGCATCCGCGCGCGCAGCATCCTGGGCGAGAAGTACCTGCAGCTCACGCCGGTAAGCGCGGATGCGCCGCTGCTGGCCAACGGCGACACGCTGGATCTGTTGGGCGATCAGGTCGAGATCGACGAGATCGTCGCGGCGCTGGGCCCGGTGGTCAAGGCCGTCGATCCGGAGGCCTTGGGCGCCGCCATCTCCACGTTCGTGGACGCCGTCCGTGAAGACCCGGACCGGGTGAAGCGCCTGCTCGCCAACGTCGACGTGACCGCGGCGAACGCGGCGGAGGCCTCCAAGGAGCTGCCGCAGCTGGTGTCGCGCGCCAACGCGACGATCGCCCACGCGGACGCCTCGCTGCGCGCGCTGGACGCGCGCCTCGCCGACGCCAAGCAGCCGCTGGCCCGCGCGGACGACCTGCTCGCCAAGCTCCAGGCCGTCCCGTACGACGAGACGGTCGCCGACGCGCGCGCCACCATGGCCGACGCGCGCGCCGCCTTGGGGGACGCGCGGGGCGTGCTCGGCGACGTCCGGGGCATCGGCCCAGACCTCCGCAAGCTGCTTGCCAACCTGTCCAAGATCGACGATGACTGGATCCACCAGACCCTGCGTCACCAGGGCGTCTACATCCACCTGTTCCCCGAGCGCGCGAAGCGCGAGCGCGGGGCCGCTCCGGAGTCCCGATGATGCGCGTCGCCCTCATGTTCGTCCTGATGACCTGCGCTTCGGTGGCGCACGCCCAGGACGCGGGCCAGCCGGGCTGGATGACCGCGGACACCGTCTCGACACGCTTCCCGGGCGAGAAGCTGGTCGGCCAGTCGTTCACGTCCGGCACGCAGGTCACCGTGGTCGTGAAGGACGGTGATCGGGTCCGCGTCACCAACGGCGACAGGTTCGGCTGGGTTCCGGCCACGACGGTCACCGCCACGCCGCCCGAGGGCTCAGCTCCCCAGCCCCCGATCCAGGTGAACCTGGGCCCGGCCGGCGCCGTCCCCCAGTAGGCAGGTTGGGTTCGCCTGCGCTACGGTGACCTCACCGGAGCGTGACCATGCGAGCCCTTCTGATCCCCATCGCCCTGCTCGGCGGCTGCGACCTGTTCAACAAGGCCGCCGACGCCATCAACGGCGTGATCGATCCGGTCGTCGCCGTCGGCGTGATCGCGGTGGTCGACACGCCCCAGGTGATCTCGGACCGCGTCACGCTCCCCGAGGAGTACCAGGCCGGCGTCAGCGCCGAGATGTTCCTGGCCGACGCCCGCAGCGTGTCCGATCTGGCGAACGCGCCCATCGCGGGCGCGGACGTGACGATGGGCGGCTGCGGCGACACGGTGACCCTCGCGGACGGCGGGAACGGTAGCTACTCGACCGCAGCCCAGCTCCCGGGCTGTGATGGCCCCACGTTCACGGTCCGCCGCGCGGACGTGGACCCCAACTCCGTCCTTCCGGTGACCATCCCCGCCGAGCAGGACGCGGGCATCCCGTCGCACGTGGACGCGGGCGCGGATCTGACGCTCGACCTGTCGAACGCGGACTGGAGCGGCGCGGTCCTGGTCGTCCT
>CANJMY010000031.1 GCA_947475315.1 Pseudomonadota bacterium
AGCAGGCGCAGCCCGCCGTCCTCGGGGCGCACGCGGTCCGGGTGGATGCCCACGTTGAGCATGGGGCCCGGCACCTTCCAGTTGTAGAACAGGTCGCGCATGGCGTCGGTGTGCCAGCCCAGGTTGGGGCGCAGGCTGCCGGGCGCGTTGACGTAGCGGTTGACCACCACGCCGTCCTTCTCGCGCTCGCCGATGCGGGCGTCCTCGCCGATCAGGGCGCGAACGGCCTCAAAGCGCGAGCTGGTGAACAGGTCGTGGGCCCACTCGGACTGCACGGAGAACATGCCGGTGCGCTGCATGAACGGCTTGCCGTCCGGGTCCTCGCCCACCCACACGGGCACGCCGAACACGGACGTGGTGCCGGAGCTGAGCAGCTTGGCCTCGACCTGCTTGATCTCCTCAAGCAGCCGGGGGACCTCCTCGGTCGTCAGCACGCGGTCGAAGACCAGAAAGCCGTGGATGTCCAGGTAGGCCTTCTGCAGCGGCGTGATCGCGTCGCGCAGCTTGAAGCGCACCGAGTAGGGCATCTTGGCGGCGCGGGCGCGGGCGTCGGCGTCCGACAACTCAAGCAGCGCGGACTCGTCGTACGCGGGCGGCGGCAGATCAGCGGACACAGGCTCAGAGACGGCGGCAGTGGACATGGCGGACTCCCCGGTCGGCGCGAATAATCAAACAATCGTTTAAGTGCCAGCGGTCTTGCTCGCCTTGTCCATGCGGTCGAGCACCTTCTTGGGCCCGAGCCGCATCCGCTCGTAGCCGTCTGGGTAGCTCGGGTAGGCCTTGAAGAAGGCCGTGTCCCAGAAGCGCTGCTCGTTCCAGGGCGTGACGTGGCGCAGCACGCGCTTGCGGGCCGCCAGCAGGCCCCCGACCGCCGCGCGCACCCCGAGCGACGGGCGACGCAGGCCGAGCGCCTCCACCACCCCATCGTCGAGGAGGATGGCCGACACGACCGGCACCACCGCGCCGCGCACCGGCTTGGGCAGGCGCTCGGCGATCGCCGACAGCAGGCCGCGCGCGACGGACTCGTTCTCCGGCGTGTAGGCCCGGGCGCGCCGCTCGTAGGCCTCGCGCCAGGCCTGCAGGCCTTCATAGTCGTCGGGCAGGTCGCGCATGCCCATCTCCTCGCCCATCGCCCGGTACAGGTTGAACAACGCGTCGCGCTCGTTCGTGCGCAGCGGTCGCCAGCCGTGGCGCGCGATCCACTGCGCCGGGTCGATCACAAACACCGACAGGGTCAGCAGGTAGTCGTCGTTGGAGATCTTGTAGTGCCCGTGGATCTTCTGGAGGTGCGCGATCATCTCGCGGCCCTCGGGCGTGCGCGGGCCGGGGCCCACGATCTCCACCAGGATCGCCTTGGTGTCGTCCAGGCGCTTGGTGCCGTCGCGCTCGTACTGGCCGGTGGCGTGCAGCAGCGCGGTGATCGACGGGATGGTGAACGTGCGCAGCTGGCCCAGCTCGGTCGCCACGAACACGTCGAGCGGGAACACGTGGTTGGCGAGCAGGTTCACGATCGCGTGCGCGTCGGATTTGGGATCGAGCGCGTCGATGGCGCGCTCCCAGCGGTCGTCGCGGCGCTGGATGACGTCAAAGGGCCATGCCTTCGTGTCTTCCTCCCACTCTGGGGGTCGCACGCGCCGCGTGGCCTGTCGAGCCACTGCGAGGCGCCAGACCGTCCGCGCGATACGGGCTCACCTCGACGGACAAGCCATGAACGCCCCCCTCGACGCCCTCCGCTTTGCCCCCGAGCGCATCCTGATCGAGAGCCTCTCCGAGCGCTTCGGCCTGGACCTGCTGATCGATCACTTCATCTCGTCGGGGAGCGTGCGGTCCTCGTACGACGCCGTCCTGGCGTCGCAGCTTCGGCTGACGCGCCTGCTCGCCCCGCGCCTGCTCGGCCTGCTCGACGACGTGTGCGGGCGGCTGGCCTTCACCGAGCCGCTCGAGCTGTTCGTCGCGCAGGACGCGAGCGTGAACGCGGGCGCGATGCACCGCCTGTCGCCGACCGAGCCGCACGTGCTCACGCTGACGAGCGCGCTGGTGGAGCGCATGTCGGACGACGAGCTGCGCTTCGTGCTCGGCCACGAGATCGGCCACCTCACCTACCGCCACTACCGGGCGCGCCTGGCCGTCCCGGCGTTCGGTGAGGACGAGCAAGGCCAGTCCAAGGCGCCGCCGCTGCTGGTGCGTCGCATCGAGAGCTGGGACCGTATGGCCGAGCTGAGCGCGGACCGCGCGGGCCTGCTGGTCGCGGATGGTCGGCTGGACGTGGCGGTGAGCGCGTTCTTCAAGATCCAGAGCGGGCTTGGCCCCGAGCACCTGCGCTTTGACGTGAGCGCGTTCATCGACCAGCTCGCCACGCTGCAGAACCTGGAGCGTCGCGAGCTGCTCGCGCAGTTCAGCCACCCGGCCACGCCCATTCGCGTGCGGGCGCTGCAGCTCTTCCAGCAAGCGCGGGACGCGGGCTTGGGCATGGACGAAGTGGACCCGGCGGTGGAGTCGCTCGCGCGCCTGATGGACTACGCGCCCAGCCAGCCGATCGAGATCCACGCCCACACGCTGTTGCTCACCGGCGGCCTGCTGCTCGGCCACGCCGACGTGGACACGATGGAGGAGGCGGAGTGGACCACGCTCATGCACCTGCTCTTGCCGCTGTCGGCCGACCCTGAGGCGGACGTCACGCGCATTCACTCCACGCAGGAGGCGGAGGCGGCGTTGGACTCAAGCGCCGCGTGGCTGCGCGAGAACGCGGGCGAAGAGCGCTACGACCTGTTCCGCGGCCTGGCACACATCGCGTGCACCGACGGGAAGGTGCACCCCGACGAGCGCGTCCGCCTCTACGCGATCGCCGACAAGCTCGACATCCCGCGCCGCGCGGCGGACGAGATGCTCTACGAGGTGCTGGCGGACCACTTGCAGACGCAGACCATGCGTGGCCTGCCTCCGCCGCGGCTCACTCGCCCTGCAAGACCCGCTTGATGGCGGCGTAGTCCGTGTCGGAGATCTGACCGCTGCGAACGCAGCGCGTGCGACCCTGGCCGTCGAGGAAGAAGTTCAGCGGGATGGCGACCGACGCGTCCAGGCCGTTGCTCGTGAGCCACGACTCCAGGTTCTTCACGTCGTCGATGCGCGGGCCCACGGGCAGGTCCGGGTGCTCGGTGGCGAAGTGCGTCACCTTGCCGCCGTTGTCGTCGACCGACAGCAGCGTGAAGCCGGTCTTCACGCCGTCGGCGGCGAGCTTGCCCTGCCACTTCACGATGAGCGGCATCTCGGCCACGCACGGCTTGCACCAAGTGGCCCAGACATTGAGCCAGCGCCACTCGCCGTTGGCGGGGACCGCCGCCGAGTCCGCGAGGCCCGGCCACACGAACGGCTTGGCGTCCGCCTCGGTGAAGTGCGAGTCGCAGAACGCGGCGACGGCCTTGGGGTCCTTCTCGAGCGGCGGCGGAGCCACCACCGCGTCCACGCGGCTAGGCGCGGGCGCAGAGGACTTGGCGGCGTCGCCAGTGCAGGCGACAGCGACCGTCAGCGCCGAGGCGACGACGGTCAGGCGAACGAGGGTACGGCGCATGTCCACTCCGATCACAGGCGACAGTCGATCCACGCGACGAACGCGCTGCGGTTCAGATCATCGGGCGTGCACGACTCGGTGGCGCCAGAGCGCTCCCAGGTGCAGAACTGGTCGTCGAGCTGCGCGAACTCCTCACCGAGCCACAGCAGGCCGACCTCACGATCCAGGTCCGGATCGTTGAACTTGGCCTTGAGGTGGTCGAGCACGGACTTGCCGCGGGCCTGGGAGAGGTCACGGTTGTGGACCTCGGAGCCCTCAGGCGACGAGCGCGCCACGACGAAGAAGTAGGACGCGCCCTTCTGGTCCGCGAACAGCTTGTCGAGCAGGGCCTCGTCGCCCGCGTCG
This sequence comes from Pseudomonadota bacterium, assembly GCA_947475315.1. Lineage (GTDB taxonomy): Bacteria > Myxococcota_A > UBA796 > UBA796 > CAIOSP01. The sequence goes on from CANJMY010000031.1 coordinate 3,914, forward strand.
AGCGCCGGCGAGTCCTTGTCGAACTGCAGGATGCCCGCGCGGCCCTGGAGCGGCTGGAACAGGGAGTTGAAGTCGCCGCCCGACAGCGTGGCGACCGACTTGGCCTCCAGCGGCTGACAGCCACGAACCTCACCTGTGGTCAGCAGACCGCAGGACTGCAGGACGCGACGCAGGACCTTCTTGAGGTCCGCGGAGCAGTAGCCCTCGTCCGACGCCTGGGCGACGGCGACCGCGCTGGCCTCGTCCGCCGGCTTGGCCTCGTTCTCGATCAGGCGAGCCTCGGCCTGGTTCGTCCAGCTGCCGACGAGCGCAGGCGCCACCAGCAGGAACGCAAAGAAGAGCGCGCCGCGTGCGATGTTCGGGTTCAAGGCGTCACCTCCGTGGGGGTGGTCGGGGTCGGGGTCGAGGCGCCCTTGGCCAGAAGACGGGTCAGCGCCCAGTCCATGCCCATGTCCGTGTCTTCGTCACAGAGCTTGGTGCCCTCGACGTAGACCTGCGGGGTGAGGACCTGGAGGTGGTTCGCGACCGCCCAGCGCAGGGAGCGGTTGAGCTTCTGCTTGGCCGCGGCGGTGCCGAGGCAGTCCTTCACTTCCGGGAAGGCGGCGGCGACCATGGTGGCGGCCGCGGTGGGGTCGGCGGTGGCCGCGGTGCGGACCTCTTCGCTGTGCTCAAACGCCCAGGCGATCACCTTGTCGGCGTTCTCGCCGGCGCAGAGGACGGCCTCGCTGACGGCGCAGGCGCCCGGGTGCAGCGCGCTGGAGATCATCCAGTTGCAGGTGTTGTCCAGCGGGAAGAGGACGGCCTTGCGGTCGAGCTCAGCGTCCAGGCCGGAGGCGACCAGGCGCTTCTCGAAGCCGGCGCACGACGGGCAGAGCGGGTCGAGCACCTCGATGGTCGCCTTGCCGGTATGGTGGGCACCCAACGACACCATGACGCCGTACGGATCCTCGGGCTTCTCGAGGGTGCCGCAGGTGCCGATGTACTTGTCGAAGTTGGGCACGAAGCTGAAGTACAGGCCGACGGCGACGCCGACGAACACCACACCTTCGACCACGCCGACGATGTGCTGGCCCCAAGGCGTGGGGCCGGGGCCCGCGGGCGCCTCGTCCTCAGCGACCTCCTCGCCCTCCTCCGTCTGGAGCGGGGCGGCGGTCTTGCCCGCGCCGACCGCGAGCGCGATGGCGGCGCCGAAGCCGACCGCGCTCGACGAGTAGATACCGACGCACAGCTTGCAGAACTCGGAGAGCTGCGTGGCGGCGATGTAGCCGAACACCGCCGACGTCAGCAGCGGCACCAGCCAGGCGGCCACGGCGAAGCGCGCGGCGTGGACGTCACGGTCCCGCTTGTTCACGATCAGCTCGACCGAGCGGTAGAGCAGGTACGCGAACACCGCCATGCCTGGCAGCGCGATGGGCAGGCCGCCCCACAGCGCGTCACGGAACACGGACGAGTACGGGCTCATCAGCGCGGCGTGGCAGCCGGACGCCGCGGACGGGTCTGAGGCCAGCAGCCCAGGGATGAACGAGCAGTGGATGTCATGGGTCTGACGATCCAGGTGCTCGACGAAGTCCGAGGTGAGGTAGCCGGAGAAGTACAGGCCAGCCGCGGATGCAGCGAGCATCACGAGCGTGGGGATCCGAGGACGCATGTGCGCCTCCGCGACGGGAGGTTGGAGGGACCCCCGTCGTGGCGACCTTCAGGTCTTGCCACGTCAAGGGCAGGTCTAAGTTAACCGATGAGCTTTCTGGCGTCCAGGCGAGAGGCCGCACGCACCCGACGAAATGGCCGCGCCGAGTAGCCTGTCCACCCACGGTGCGCCGCCCGTAGTTCGCCGATCGCCCGTCAGGGCGCCGGGCAGGTCGCGGTGCGCCAGAGCGTCGACCCGGCGACCGGCTCGGCGGGGCCGCAGCGGGCGGGCGGCTCGGGCGCGTCGATCGCCACGGCCAGCCAGCGCCCCGCCTCCGGGAGCCCGGCGGTCGCCCGGGTCCAACGCCGCCCCGCCGCCGTGAAGCAGGCCACCCCCGGAGGCCCGCCTGGGCACGTCCAGGTGTTGGAGGGTCCGATCGGCACGGCGCCGGTGGACTCGAACAGCCACATGTCCCACAGGGCGTTGGGGAACAGCGCGACTGCCTCGCCGTCGACCGGCAGCCGCCACAGCGCGTCCGTCGCCTCCTGGTAGCGCGAGGGGCGCGGCGTCGCGCCGAGCGAGGCCAGCGCCAACGTCACGACGGCCGCCCTCGCGAGGCCGGTCCAGCCCCAGCCCGCGACCGGCGCCGCCGCCAGGGTCAGGCACGGCAGCACCCAGAAGATCTGCACCGGCTCGCGCGCCCGGGCGACGAACGCGACGATCGCCACGCCCGCGACGATCGCCGTCACGCCCCGCGCCAGCGCGCGACGCCCCAGCCCGCCGCCCGCGACGCCCAACACGGCCGCGACCAGCACGACCGCCGCCACGCCCAACGCCTGCGCCCGGGGCGCGTCCGTGAGCGTCCCGCTGAACCCGAGGCGGAGCATCCCCCACAGCCGGTCGGGGTCGTCGTCGACCGGGGGGTGGCTGCCCGACCCGAGCACGCCCAGCCCGATCCCCGCGAGCGCCGCGCCCAGCGCCAGCGCGGCCAGGCCTCGCGTGCGCGCCGGCACACACGCGCCCACCAGGAGGAGCTCCAGCACCAGCCCCGGCGCGGTCGCGTAGTGCAGCCAGGGCAGCAGCGCCGCCGTCAGGGCCCAGACCACACCCGCGCGCGCGCTCCCCTCGCCCGTCCGCACCAGCGCGTAGAGATGCCAGGCCAACACGGCCGCCGCCGGCGCGTACGCCCGGTACAGCGCCGCCTGCTGCACAAAGGCGGGGAGCACGGCCAGCGCCACCGCCGCGAGCGTCGCCCCCACACGACTCGCGCCCGCCGCCCGCGCGGTCGCGCCGACGCCCAGGATCGCCGCCGCCGCCGCGACCGTCGACACCGCACGGCCAAGCGTCACCACGGACTCGCGCGCCGCGAGCGCGTTGACGATCCAGCTGAGGAGCGGCGGGTTGGTCGCCCACTCCGACGGGCTGAACGGCCCGACGAGCGCGAGCTCCTCGGCGTCCGCGGGCCAGCCGAGCGCCGTCGCCCGCAGCGCCGTCGCCAGGCCCACGACCCCGATCATCGCGATCCAGACCCGATCCATCGTCCGCCGATCGACCGGGTCCTCCACGCTAGCAGCCGCTCGCCTGGGCGCAGGCCGAGACCTTGCCGGACTCGCCGGTCGAGGCCGCGGCGCCGCTGTTCCCCGAGCTGGAGCCGCCCGAGCCGCCGGAGCCGCCCGAGCCCAGCGTGAAGAACGAGTCGTCGCCCCAGTAGACGGTGGAGAGCCGCGAGAACACGCCCCAGGACATGCCACCCGAGCCGCCCGCGCCGCCGCCGCCCGCGCCGCCGCTGCTGCCCGAGCCGCCGTTGCCGCCGCCCGACCCGGTGCCCGAGCCGTCGCCGCCCGCGCCGCCGAGCCCGCCCGGCTGACCATTGCCGCCCGCGCCGCCCGCGCCGCCCACGCCGCCGTTGCCCTGGGTCAACGTGCAGCTGCGAAGGTCGATCGTGCCGCCCACCGCGAACACGCCGAACGAGCTGCCTCCGCCGCCGCCGCCGGTTCCCGGGGTGCCCCGACATCCGCCCGCGCCGCCGCCGCCGCCGCCGCCGCCGCGGGTGTCGGTGCCGTCATCGCAGCCGCCGCCGCCGCCGCCGCCGCCGCCGCCGCCGCCGTCCGCGCCGAACGCGCCCGCCGCGCCAGGCAGTCCCACCCAGTCGTTTCCGACCATGGCGCCGCGCGCCCAGACCGCCGCGCCGCCCGCGCCGTGGCCCACGCCGCCAGGGGTGCCGCCCCCACCGGCCGCGCAGAGCCCGCCGCCAGAGCCGCCCGACCCGAACGCCCCGTAGAGGACCGCAGCGTTGCCGCCGCCGCCGCCGCCGAGCGCCTGACCGCCGCACGCGAAGCACGCGCTGTCCATCGCGCCGCCGTAGCCGCCCGCGCCGCCGCCGGTGCCCGACGCACACTGCGGGTTGCTGGCGCCACCGCCACCCGCGCCCACCGACTGGTCGCAGCAGGTCGCCGCGTTCCAGGCCACCACGCCGCCGCCGCCGGTCGGCGCGCGCGTGGAAGAGGCGCTCGCGCCCGCGCTGCCTGCCACGCCCGGCGCGCCCGCGGCGCCGATCAGCGACACGGTGTCGAGCGAGAGCGTCGCGTTGACCGCGTGGATCACGTAGCTGCTTCGCCCGTTGCGGCCGTCCACCGTGCCCGACGCCACCGGCGCCCGCAGGGTGAGGTTGGCCATCGACACGGTCGCGCCGTTGACCTGCGCCGCCAGGTAGCGCGCGTCGGTGGCCGAGTACGCGCCGTCGAGCACCGTGTTGTAGAGCGCCGACGCCGTGTGGACGCCGCGACGCCACGCGGTGTCGTAGCCACCCGCCAGGGTCACCGTGCCCGACGTGACGCGCACGACGCCCGCGAAGGTTCCCGCCGCGATCAGCACGTTCGGCCGACCGAGCGCGACCGCGCGGTTGACCGCGAACTGCACGGTGCGACACGGCGCCGCCTTGGGGCAGTCGCCCGCGTCGACGCCGGTCAGGCTGACGAACTCCGAGGCCGCGGCGTCGCCGTCGATCCCGTCGCAGTTGGTGTCCTGGAACGCCATGTCCGGGGCGTCCGCCGCACCCGGGTAGATGGTCGGCGCCGCCTCGTTGCAGTCGCCGCCGCACGACGAGATGCCGTCGCCGTCGTGGTCGCCCGGAGACAGCGACGCGTTCTGGTCGTTGCAGTCACCCTGGCAGGTGCTGAACAGGTCGTGGTCCACATCGGCCGGCGTCTTGGACGCGTCGTGATCGTCGCAGTCGTTCGCGCAGGTGGTGAAGCCGTCGCCGTCTGCATCGGCGAGCGAGCGCGTCGCGTCGTTGTCCGCGCAGTCACCCTGGCAGGTGCTGTAGCCGTCGCCGTCCGCGTCGAGCGGCGAGAGCGCGGCGTTGCGGTCGTTGCAGTCGCCCTGGCAGGTGCTGTAGCCGTCGCCGTCCTCGTCGAGCGGGATGATCGACGCGTTGCCGTCGTTGCAGTCGCCCTGGCAGGTGCTGTAGCCGTCGCCGTCCGCGTCGGCGGGCGAGCGCGTCGCGTCGTGGTCGGCGCAGTCGAGCGCGCAGGTGCTGAACCCGTCGTGGTCCGCGTCTGTCGGGTTGAGCGCGGCGTTGTTGTCGGCGCAGTCGGACGTGCAGGTGCTGAAGCCGTCCAGGTCGAGATCCGCGGGGGTCAGCGCGCCGTGGCTGTCGTTGCAGTCGCCCGCGCAGGTCGTGAAGCCGTCGTGGTCCAGGTCCGCCAGGTTGAGCCCGGCGAGCAGGTCATTGCAGTCGCCGTCGCAGCTCGACGCGCCGTCGTTGTCGAAGTCGCGCGGCGAGCGCGCCGCGTCGTGGTCATCGCAGTCGCCGGCGCAGGTGGTGTACAGGTCGTGATCGGCGTCGGCGATGCTGCGAGACGCGTCGGCGTCGTCGCAGTCGCCCGCGCAGCTCGACGCGCCGTCGTGGTCGGCGTCCGCAGGCGTCTTGTCGGGGTTGCCGTCGTTGCAGTCGAGCGTGCAGGTGCTGAACCCGTCGAAGTCACCGTCGAACGGGGTGAGCTGCGCCTTGGTGTCGTCGCAGTCGTCGTCGCAGGTGCTGAACCCGTCGCCGTCGCTGTCTTCGGCGGACAGGGTGACGTTGGCGTCGTCGCAGTCGCCCGCGCACGACGAGAAGCCGTCGCCGTCGCCGTCGTGCGGGTTGAGCGCCGGGTTGGTGTCGTCGCAGTCGCCCGTGCAGCCGTTGTAGCCGTCGAGGTCGCCGTCGATCGGGCGCAGGCCCGGGTCGTGGTCGTCGCAGTCGCCGTTGCACGACGTGAAGCTGTCGCCGTCGGCGTCGGACGGGTTGAGCGTGGCGTTCGCGTCGTTGCAGTCGCCGGTGCACACGCTGTAGCCGTCGTGGTCGTCGTCGCGCGGCGTCAGCAGCGAGTTGCCGTCGTCGCAGTCGCCCGCGCAGGTGGTGAAGCCGTCGCGGTCCAGGTCGCGGAGGTTGAGCGCCGCGCTGATGTCGTTGCAGTCGCCGCCGCAGGCCGACGCGCCGTCGCCGTCGTTGTCCGCGGGCGAGATGGCCGCGTCGGCGTCGTTGCAGTCGAGCGCGCAGCTGGAGTAGCCGTCATGATCGGCGTCCGCCCGGTTGAGCCCCGCGTCGTGGTCGTCGCAGTCGAGCTCGCAGGTGGTGTCGCCGTCACCGTCCACGTCCAGGCCGTTCAGCGCCGCGTTGGCGTCGTTGCAGTCGCCCGTGCAGGTGGACGACCCGTCGGCATCCACGTCGAACGCGTTGAGCGCGTCGTTCGCGTCGTTGCAGTCCCCGGTGCAGGTGGAGAAGGTGTCGCCGTCCAGATCGCGCGTGTTGAGCGCGGCGTTGGCGTCGTCGCAGTCCCCCGCGCAGCCGCTGGCGCCGTCGCCGTCCGCGTCCACGGGGCGCTTGTTCGCGTCGTGGTCGTCGCAGTCGAGCGTGCAGGTGGTGTAGCCGTCGCCGTCCAGGTCCGCTGGCGTCAGCGCGGCGTCGCCGTCGTCGCAGTCGTTGGTGCAGCTGCTGAACCCGTCGCCGTCGGTGTCGCGCGCGGAGAGCGCGCCGTTCGCGTCGTTGCAGTCGCCGGTGCAGGTGCTGTAGCCGTCGCCGTCGTTGTCGCGGTTGCTGAGCGTGGCGTTGGAGTCGTTGCAGTCTCCGCGGCAGGTGCTCGCGCCGTCGCGGTCTGAGTCGAGCGGCGTGAAGAACGCGCTGGAGTCGTCGCAGTCGTTCGCGCAGGTCGTGTAGCCGTCGTGGTCCAGGTCCTTGAGGTTCTTGGCCGCGTTGGTGTCATCGCAGTCGTTCGCGCACGTGCTGGCGCCGTCGCCGTCCGCGTCGTGCAGGTTCTGCGCGGCGGACAGGTCATTGCAGTCGCCCGCGCAGGTGGTGTCGCCGTCGCCGTCGCGGTCCTTGAGGTTGAGGCCCGGGTTGGTGTCGTTGCAGTCGCCCGCGCAGGCCGACGCGCCGTCCGCGTCGAAGTCGCTCGGCCCGATCAGCGCGTTGTTGTCGTTGCAGTCACCGGTGCACGAGCTGAACGAGTCGCGGTCCAGATCGGCGGGCGTCTTGGTCGCGTCGGCGTCGTCGCAGTCGTTCGTGCAGGTGCTGTAGCCGTCTTGATCGGAGTCGACGGGCGTCTTGGTGGCGTCGGCGTCGTTGCAGTCGTTCGTGCAGGTGCTGAACCCGTCGTGGTCCGCGTCCGTCAGGTTCTTCAGCGGCTTGCTGTCGTCGCAGTCACCCGCGCAGGTGCTGAACCCGTCGCGGTCCGCGTCCGTCAGGTTCTTGGCGGCGCTGGTGTCATCACAGTCGCCCGCGCAGGTGGTGAAGCCGTCGCGGTCGGCGTCGACCGGAGACTTGGCCGCGTCGTTGTCGTCGCAGTCGTTGGTGCAGGTGCTGTAGCCGTCGTGGTCCAGATCGGCGGGGGTCTTGCTGGCGTGGGCGTCGTCGCAGTCACCCGCGCAGGTGCTGAACCCGTCGTGGTCCGCGTCGGTCAGGTTGGCGGCGGCGCTCGCGTCGTTGCAGTCGCCCGCGCAGGTGCTGAACCCGTCGTGGTCCGCGTCGGCCAGGTTCTGGGTGGCGTCGTGATCGTTGCAGTCGCCCGCGCACGAGCTGGCGCCGTCGTGATCGGCGTCCGCCAGGTCGAGCGTGGCGTCGTGATCGTCGCAGTCGCCCGCGCAGCTGGTCAGGTGGTCGCCGTCGGCGTCGAGCGTGTTGAGGACCGAGTCGGCGTCGTCGCAGTCGAGCGCGCAGGTGGACTGGCCGTCGTGGTCGGCGTCCGTGACGTTGCGCGCCGCGTCGTGGTCGTCGCAGTCGCCCTCACACGCCGAGGCGCCGTCGCCGTCGACGTCGGTGAAGTCGAGCGTGGCGCTGGAATCATTGCAGTCGCCCGCGCAGGTGCTCTCGCCGTCCCCGTCCCGGTCGAACGGCGTCTTGGCCGCGTCCGCGTCATCGCAGTCGCCGGTGCAGATCGACGCGCCGTCGTGGTCCTGATCCGCGGGGGTCTGGATGGGGTCGGAGTCCGCGCAGTCGCCGGTGCACGTGGAGTAGCCGTCGCCGTCCAGGTCGATGAGGTTGAGGTCCGCGTTGTGGTCGTCGCAGTCGCCGTCGCACGAGGTCAGCGCGTCGCCGTCGGCGTCGAACGTGGTGCGGCCCGCGTCCAGGTCGTCGCAGTCCCCCTCGCAGGTGCTCTGCCCGTCGCCGTCGCGGTCGAACGGGGTGAGCGACGCGTTGCCGTCGTCGCAGTCGCCCGAGCAAACCGACGCGCCGTCACCGTCCAAGTCGACGGGCGTGTTGGCCGCGTCGTGGTCGTCGCAGTCGCCGCGGCAGGTGCTGTAGCCGTCGCCGTCCACGTCGAGCAGCTCGAGCGTGTCGTTGTGGTCGTCGCAGTCGCCGTCGCAGGACGTGAAGCCGTCCAGGTCGGCGTCGAACAGCTCGCGGGTGGGGTCGGCGTCGTCGCAGTCGCCCTCGCAGGAGCTGAAGCCGTCTACGTCCACGTCAAAGGGCGTGAGCGTCGCGTTGTGGTCGTCGCAGTCGCCGGTGCAGGTGGTGGCGCCGTCCTGGTCGACGTCGAGCGCGTCGCGGGTGGCGTCCGCGTCGTCGCAGTCGCCTTCACAGGTGGACGAGCCGTCCACGTCCCGGTCGAACGGGTTGAGCAGCGGGTCGTGGTCGTCGCAGTCCCCGTCGCAGGTGGTGGACTGATCGTGGTCGAGGTCCAGGCCGCCGCGGGCGGGGTCGTTCTCGTCGCAGTCGCCGGTGCAGGGGTTGCTGCCGTCGCCGTCCACGTCGACCGGCACGACCAACGCGTCGCCGTCCGCGCAGTCGACCGCCGCCGGGTAGCCGTCCAGATCCGCGTCATCGACCACGCGGTGCACGATGTTCGTCACGCCCGCGACGTTGGGACCAAGCTCGGCGCCCTGGAACCACAGCTCGTCGAAGGGCAGGTTCCCCGGCACGCGCAGGGCGACCACCACGCGACCCGACGGGCCCGCCGTGACCACCGGGAACAGATGCACCTGCAGGATGCCCAGGCACATCGGGGCCACCGGGTGACAGCGACCCGCACCCTCCCCCGTCCAGCTCACGAACGGGTACACGCGGTCGCCCGGCGTGACGTTGGTGAACACCAGCCGAACCGGCTGACCGGGGACGACCGCGCCCACCGTCAGCTCCGCCGTCCCAGGCCCCCGCACCCGCTCCGCGGACGCCACCGACGCCGTGGGGGCCGTGTCCTCCTGGACCTGACCTTGGAGCGCCGGCGTACAGGCCAAGGGCAGGCCCACCAGGAGGACGGCGAGAGAGGTGCGCATGGAGGCTCCCGCGGCTGGATCCCACGGCCGCAAACGGATTCGTAGCATGGGCGCAGGCCGCCGGTCGATGCCCGAAGATCGTGGATCCGGCGAGGCGTCGTGCACCACGCGATCCCCACGGACGAACCTGTTAGCGATCGGCCATGCGACACCACCCGCTCGTCCTTGCCCTCCTCGCCGGGTGCGCCGGATCCTCGCTGGATCGGGTCGTGCTCATCCCGTCCACGGCGGACGGCGACGTCGTCACCGCGTGGGCCCGCACGATCGGCGACGACCGCATCGTCGTCGAGCCGAGCGACAGCCCGCTGGACGCCGCGTCCGGGGCGAAGGGCCTGGTCATCGTGCTGAAGGCGCCCTCCGGCGAGGGTGGGGCCCTGCCCGACGGCGTCGACCGCGAGCGGCAGGTCGACGACGCGTTCGTGGTGGAGGGCAGCGACATCGGCGCGCGCCTGTCGGGCACCTCGCGCGTGCTGGAGGCGTTTGGCTGGCGCTTTCACCACCCACAGCACACGTTCAAGCCCGACGCGATCGTGCGGCCCGACGATCTGGCCGACCTGCTCACGGAGCACGTCCCCGCCATCGAGCGCCGCGGCCTGCAGCTGCACACGCTGCACCCGATCGAGGGCCTATACGACCTGTGGTACCCCACCGCGGACCTAGGCCGGGCCGACGCGATCCTCGACTGGATCACCCGCAACCACGGCAACTACCTGCAGTGGGTCGCGCTCGACGACATCACCGGCGAGACCCCGCTCTCCGACGCGTGGACCGCGCACACCCAGGCGATCGTCGCGGACGCGCACGCGCGCGGCGTGCAGGTGGGGATCGGCATCCAGCTGTTCGGCACCGGCAACCTGCAGCGGGCCTTCGACCTGCTCGACACCGTGGGCACCGTCGACGAGCAGCGCGCGGCGATGGCGCCCCGCCTGGACCGCATCACCAGCGGCCTGGACTGGGACGTGATCAGCCTGTCGTTCGGCGAGTTCTTCTCGGAGGACCCCGCGCGCTTCATCCAGAGCCTGGAGCTCACCTACGACGAGATCCACGCGCGCCTGCCCGACGCCGAGGTCAGCACGTCGATCCACGTCGGCAACGACCTGTCCGTCACCTACAAGGACGAGACGTTCCTGTACTACTTCCTCGGCACCAAGGCCGACCGCCCGATCGTGCCGTGGATCCACTCGGTCATGTACTACAACCTGTTCGAGGACGCGGGCGGCGCGTACCACCACGACCAGTTCGACCAGCACCGCGCGTTCATGGTGGACGCCGTCCGCAACGACAAGCCCGTCGGCTACTTCCCGGAGTCGCAGTACTGGGTGGCCTTCGATAGCCCCGTGCCGCAGAGCTACCCGCTCTACATCCGCTCACGCTGGACCGACCTGTCGAAGATCCAGTCTGAAGGCCGGCTGCACGAACACATCCTGTTCAGCACGGGCTGGGAGTGGAGCGCGTGGCTGACGGACACCGCCACGCTGCGTCAGACCGACCACCTGGACGCGGACCCCTGTGACGCGATCACCTGGACCTACGCGCCGCACGGCGACGCTGGCGCCGTGGTGTCGGACGCCATGTGCGCGATGGCCGACAGCCAGCACACTTGGCTGCTGGAGAAGCGCCTCACCCCCTACATCGCCAGCTTCGACGTGATCATGGAGGTCGGGTACGGCCTGGGCAAGATCAGCCAGCCGCGGCGTCCCCTGTTCCGCGATCTGGTCGCGCTCACCGGCGACGCGCGGGAGGCATACCGGACCGACGTGGCGAACCTGGCGACCTACGCCGGCGAGGCCGACGCGATCGCAGCCCCGGTGGACGCGCTGGGCACGGACGACCCGTGGATCGCCGAGGCCCAGGACGCGCTCGACATCGACGCGGTCCGCGCGCACTTCGCGCACTGGATCGCCCGGGCCACGCTCGCCAAGGCCGACGGGACCGACCCAGGCACCGACCTGGACGACGCCGAGACGTTGATCCAGGATGCGGCGGTGATCGTCGCCCGACGCCACGCCGCACTTTGGGATCCGGCGCCCGAGCGCCTGATCACCCACAACGACAACCCGACGATCTACCAGTACGGGTACCTCGCCCGCGCCGAGGAGCTGTGCTTCTGGCATCGCGAGCTGGCGCTGGCGCGAAATGCCGTCGAGGGAACCTCGCTGAGCGTCGACGGCTGCGGTCTGTGAGCGCGTCACGTGCTTGACGCGTTCGGACACGCCGATTAAACGGCGACCGCCTCGCCCGCGTAACTCAGTGGCAGAGTGCTACCTTCACACGGTAGAAGTCACAGGTTCGACCCCTGTCGCGGGCATCCGCTCTCCCCGTTCGAGATGAAGCCAGACGCCTCACGCGTCGCCATCTCGCCCGGACCCGAATCAAGCCGTCGCAACACACCATGTTGTCGACGGCGCAGGGCGTCGGCTACGAATGGGGGGCTGGAGCTCGCATGTCCCCCTCCGTTCGCCCGCTGTCGCTGATCCTGCTTGCCCTGACCGCGTGCAACGGCCCGTCGACCGACGGCAAGGGCGACACCGACCCGTCGGACACCGACGCGCCCGACACGGACGTGGCCGACACCGACCCCACCGTGGACGTCTGGGACACGATCACCCACGACCTGCCGGGCGCGCTGCTGAGCGTCACGGGCGCGAGCGCGAGCGACGTGTGGACCGTGGGCGCGGACGGCGGCGCAGGCCCCGGGGTGCTGCACTACGACGGCGCCGCGTGGTCGAAGATCGACACCGGCACCACTGGCGACCTGTGGTGGGTGTGGGAGTCCAGCCCGACGTCGATCTGGATCGTCGGCGAGGGCGGCCGGGTGCTGCACGGCGACACCTCCGGGTTCGTCGAGGCCGTGCTCGACGCGGACGTGACGCTGTTCGGCATCTGGGGCTCGTCGGACAGCGACGTGTGGGCCGTGGGCGGCGACATCAACCAGGGCCACGACGCCGCCGTGCTCTTCCACTTTGACGGCGACGCCTGGACGCAGGCCGACCTGCCCGCCACCGCCGCCGCCAAGATCGCCATGTACAAGCTGTGGGGCACGGCGTCCGACGACGTGTGGGCGTGTGGCATGGGCGGCGTGCTCATCCACTTTGACGGCGACGCCTGGACGGCGGTGGACTCCGGCACCGACCGCGACCTGTTCACCGTGGCCGGCACCGGCCCGGATGACGTCTACGCGGTGGGCGGCGTGGGCAACGGGCAGATCCAGCACTGGGACGGCAGCGCCTGGTCCGACCAGACGCCCGCGTTCTCGCCGGACTTCAACGGCGTGTCGGCCCGTGGCGCGCGCGCGGCGGTGGTCGGCCGCACCGGCTCGGTGTGGGCGCGCAAGTCCGACGGCACCTGGATGGAGGACCCGCGCGGCCGCGCGACCGACAAGGACCTCCACGCCGCGTGGATCGATCCTGACGGTGGCGTGTGGACGGTGGGCGGGCAGCTCTCCAACAACCCCCCGATCTTCGGCACGTTGGTCTACGGCGGACCTGCGGTGATCCCGCCGTACGCACCGTGACATAACGACGGTTCGACCACGCTCGTCCGCGATCAGGTTGGCGGCGCAATTTAGTTGACTGTCGTTTTCATGCGGCGTACTCTCGCACCTTGCCCACGGCAGCTCGTGACCTTTGTCGCGGCTGGACAAACTCGGGCGGTAGGAGCGATGGGGATGAACTTCCGAGCATGGTCGTGGTTGACCTTGGGCGCCCTCGCGGCCTGCACCAGCGGCGCCAAGGACGGCGAAGACACCGACACCGTCGAAGACACCGACGTGGTGGTCGCCGACACGGACGTGCCGGACACCGACGTGGCGGACACCGACATCGAGGGCCCGCACGTCCTCCACATCTGCGCCCCCACCGTCGGGAACATCTGCCCCTACGCCGGCTCGTCGCGCAACGGCTTCAACGGCGACGGCCACGACAAGCTGGACAGCTGGTTCTCGTTCCCGATGAGCATCACGTTCTCGCCCTACGGCAAGCCCGCGATCGCCGACTGGAACAACCACAAGATCCGCGTCGTGAACGACGACGGCACGCTCACCACCATCATGGGCACCAACTTCCTGGGCGACGGCGACGCGCTCGGCAACGACGCCAAGCCGGCCGGCGCGCTCGGCACCGACGTGAACCTCAACCACCCCACGCAGCAGGAGTACCGCCCGGACGGCGTGCTCGTGTCGGCGTCGTGGCACACGCACAAGCTCCGCACCTGGGACCCGGCCACCAACCTGGTGCACGTGTACCTGGGCTCCAGCCCCGGCTTCAACGAGCCGGCCAACGCCACGGCGGGCACGTCCTTTGACGCGCACAGCTGCCTGCTGAACCAGCCGCGCCAGATCCACATCGACAGCGCGGGCGACATGTACATCGTCGACATGCGCAACGAGCGCATCCGCAAGCTCGACGTCGACGCGTGGACCATCTCCACCGTCGCGGGCACGGGCGCCAAGGCCGTCAGCGCGGGCGGCGACGCGCTCACCAGCGCGTTCAACTTCCCCAAGAGCGGCAACCCCGAGCCCGGCGGCGCCATCGCGATGAGCGCCGACGAGTCCGTGATGTACATCGCGGACACCGAGAGCCACGTGATCAAGGCGCTCGACCTGGAGTCCGGCACCATCACCGTGCTCGCGGGCTTGGCGGGCACCTCGGGTGACGTCGACGGCGCCTCGGCGGACGCGCGCTTCAACTACCCTGTGGGCTTGGCCTTGGACGGCGACACGCTGTTCGTCGCCGACGCCAACAACCACAAGGTGCGCGCGATCGACGTGACCACCGGCGCCGTCAGCACGTTCGTCGGCACCGGCGAGCCCACCTGCGCCTACCTGGGCGACGTGGCTCTCCCCGAGATGTGCGACGAGCAGTACGCGGCCGGCGACGGCGGCCCTGCGTCGCAGGCCACCCTCTACCGTCCGTTCGGCGTCGACCTGGACCTGGACGGCAACCTGGTCATCGCCGACACCTACAACAACCGCTTCCGCATCGTGTACCGGTGAGGCCCAACATGCGCATCCACACCCTCATCGCCCTCTCGATCCTCACCGCCTGCGCCTCCGGCACCAAGGACGGCGACACCGACGTCGACACCGACACGACGCCCGCGGACACGGACGTGGTCGTCGCGGACACGGACGTGCCGGACACCGACGTGGCCGACCCGTGCGCGGATCCCCTGACCGCCGACGCCGGCGTGATCTGCACCATCGTCGGCATCGCGGGCCTGGCGGCCGTGGGCCCGGAGGACGTGCTCGCCACCGACTCCGAGCTGTACTTGCCGGTCGACATGACGGTCGGCCCGGATGGCCTGCTCTACGTGATCGACTGGAACAACCACCGCATCCGCGTCATCGAGGACGACAACACGATCCACACGATCGCGGGCTCGGGCTTCTTGGGTGACGGGCCGATCGGCGACGCGAAGCACGCGGCGTTCAACCACCCGACCAACCTCGTGTTCAACCCGCTGAACCCGAACGAGCTCTACATCGCGGCGTGGCACAACAGCCGCATCGAGAAGCTCGACATGGCCGCCAGCACCATCTCGTTTGAGTGCGGCACGGGCGCGCGCAGCTTCGGCGGCGACGGCGGCATGGCCGGCTTGGCCCCGATGGACCTGCCCTCGTCGATCGCGTTCGAGGACGACGGCTCGTTCTACCTGGCGGACTCGGCCAACCAGATCATCCGCAAGGTCGCGGTCGACCACACCATCACCACGGTGGCGGGCGAGATCCCCACGATCAGCCCGGACCCCGTCGGCGCCTGCGCCATCCCGCCCTGCACCGTGCGCAAGCTCGGCTTCGACGGCGACGGCGGCCCGGCGCTGTCGGCGCACTTCAACTTCGGCTTTGGTCAGAAGACCGACCCGACCGCCCGCATCCTGCGCGACGGCCGCACGCTCTACATCACCGACTCGTACAACCACGTCGTCCGCAAGATGGACCTGGACGCGGGCACGGTCGACGCGTTCGCCGGCACCGGCCTGACGCCGGGTCACGCGGGCGACGGCGGGCAGGCCACCGCGGCCACGCTGAACTACCCGACGGACGTCGCCGTCGACGGCGACCACAACGTCTACATCGCCGACACCGCCAACCACTGCATCCGGAAGGTGGACACCGAGGGCGTGATCACGACGGTCGCGGGCGTCTGCGGCGAGTTCGGGTTCAGCGGCGACGGCGGCGCGGCCACGGCGGCCCACCTGCTCAAGCCCTACGGCGTCGAGTATGACGCGGGCCACCACCGCCTGATCATCGCGGACACCGAGAACCAGGTGATCCGCGCGGTCAAACTCTAGGACGCGTCCATGTCGTCTCCGCGTCTGCTCGCCCTCCTCGCCGCGCTCCAAGCGTGCACGGCGACGTCCGATGGGACAACCGACGGCCGCGTGGACTCAGACGACACGGACGTCACCCAGATTGCGCTGTGCGATGTGCCGGGCGCGATCTGCACGTTCGCCGGTCAGGGCGGCAAGCTGGGCCTCAACGGCGACGGCCTGCCGCCGCTCGACACGTGGCTCTACTTCCCGTCTGGGCTGGAGTGGGCGCCCGATGGCGCCTTGGTGATCGACGACTTCAACAACATGCGGATCCGCGCGCTGCGCGACGGCGCGCTCACCACGATCGTGGGCGACGGACTGCACGGCTGGGCGACGCCTGAGGCGCCCGCGCTCGAGTCTGCGCTCGAGAACCCCGTCGACATCGCGTTCGGCCCCGCTGGCGAGCTCTACATCGCCGAGTTGCACTCCAATCGCATCCTGCGCGTCGGGGACGATCGCCTGATCCACGTGTTCGCAGGCACGGGGGACGAAGGGTTCGCCGGGGACGGCTCGCCTGCCACGCAAGCGCTGCTCTCCAGCTCGGCCGGCGTCGCGACCGCGCCCGACGGTCGCGTGTTCATCTCCGACACCGACAACCACTGCGTGCGCGTGGTCGAGACCGACGGCACCATCCACAACCTGGGCGGCGACGGCATCCCCGGCGTGGACACCGGCGCCACCGGACGACTGCACCACCCGCAGCGGCTCGCCGTGGACGGTGGGCGCTTGCTCGTGGCCGACGCGGACAACCACCAGGTCCGCGCGATCGACCTGCTCACGCGCGAGGTCACCGTGATCGCGGGCGACGGCACCCAAGGCTCGGGCGGCGACGGAGGCCCCGCGACGGCCGCGCAGCTCAACCAGCCCTACGGCGTGGCGGTGGGGCCGGACGGTGCCATCTACGTCGCGGACTTCGGCGACAACAAGGTGCGCGTGATCGGGTCGGACGGCGTGATCGCCACCCTCGCGGGCACGGGTGAGCCCACGTTCTCGGGCGACGGCGGTCAGGCCGTCGACGCCGCGCTCAACGGCCCGGCGGACGTACTGCTCGGGCCGGACGGCGCGCTCTACATCGCCGACATGATCAACGGCGTCGTGCGTCGCGTCGCGCCGTAATCGCTACTCGGGCGCGCCCGCGTTCACCCAAGCGGTGATCAGGTCGAGCTCGTCCGCCGACAGCCCGAACGGAGACGGCATGCGGTCGCCCGCGCCGCCGACCGACTCCTGCTCGCCCGCCAGCTTGGCGATCAGGTAGCTGTTGGCGGCGTCGCCGGGCTTCACGCGGTCGAGGCCCGCGGCCTCAAAGCTGGGCACGTTCACGAGGTCGCCGTAGGCCTGGCCCGACGACAGGTCGAGCCCCGTGACCAGCTCGGGCCCGGCGTGGCAGCCGTAGGTCGCGCAGGAGCGCTGCAGGATGACATCGACCGCCGCGAAGGTCGCGCCGTCCGTGTCGGACACGTCGGTGTCGGACACGTCGGTGTCCGCGACGTCCGTGTCCTGGCTGTCGGTGTCCTCCACGATGGGCTCGCCGCCGTCGCACGCCGCGATCCCCAGCACCAACATCATCCAAGCGCGCATCTCGCCTCCTACTGAACCGTGAAGGTCACGTCGTCGAGCACCGCCGGGTAGAACCCGTCGGAGTCTGGGTAGAGCAGCTCGACCTCGACCACGTGCTGGCCTGGCGCCAGGCCCACCAACGTGGTGCTGACGTCGATGGTCTCGGCGGTGAGCACGCCGTCCACGCGCACCGCGATGTAGCCGAGCGGCGGCGTCTCGAGCGTGTGCGCGTCTGCCGTCGGGATGAGCAGGCTCAGGCCCCACAGCTTGGGCGGCGCCACCCAGCGCGCAGACGGCGTCTTGCCGGTCAGGTTGAACTTCTGCACGTCGATCTGGAGCGGCACGTCCGGCCCGGTGACGGTCAGGCCCTCGGTGGGCGACAGGATCGCGATGGTCGGGCGCGGGTAGAGCGTCGCGGGCACGACGTCGCTGTCGGTGTCGCCTTCCGACGTCATGCCGGACATACACGCCGACGTCGCGAGCACGAGCGTCCAAGCCAAGTTGCGCAGGGGTCCCCCAAGAGCGCCAGGGTACCGCCCATCACCGGCGGTGGCCACCGCGGCAAAGTGACACGATGTCACGGCGTCACCACGCGGCGGCGCGTTCGTGCCTGATCTCGCGTGATCCCGATGCGAGCCGCCGCGCATCCGCGCTATGATCCGCGAACGGTGGGTGGGTTTGCATGCTCTGTGTCGCGGGTGTGATGTCGTTTGCGTTGGCGGTCGAGCCTGATCTGGTGGTCACGCGGGCCCAGGCGGCCGAGGCGTTGCGGTCGTCGCGGCTGGACAAGGGCGCGCCCGTGCTGCCCCAGGACGTGTTCGTGCGCGCCGCCAAGGGCGAGATCGTCACGGGCCTGGTCTCGGTCGAGGGCCACGCCGCCAAGAAGGCGTGGGGCGTGGGCGTGTTCGACGTGCCGATCGGGCGCTTCTGGGCCGCGGTGAACGACGACCAGTCCAAGGTCGAGGTCACGCAGCTCGACTACGCGGAGATCTTGCAGGGCAAGCAGTGTGACGCGCCCCGCCGCGTGTTCCAGTTCCTGCCCGTGCCGCTGATGACCGACCGCTGGTGGATCATCGACGTGCGCTACAACGACGCGCTGTTCGCGGCGACGCAGGGCCGCATCCGCGAGCAGACCTGGGCCACGAACGGCGACTGGACCGTGCCGACCTCCACCGCGCAGGTGTGGGCGGATCAAGGCATGCACATCAACAGCACCGTCGGATCCTGGGTGCTGGTGGATCTGGACGGCAGCCACACGCTCGTCGAGTACTACACGTGGGCGGACGCAGGCGGGTCCATCCCCGCCGGCATCGCCAGCTCGTTCGCCGCGAGCGGAGTGGACACCACGCTCACCACCCTCGCGGCCTTGGCCCGCAAGGGGACGCGCTGCCCGATCAGGTAGGCTTGGTCCGCGACGCCATCTGGTTGGAGCCCCAGCCCATGACGTTGTGGAACGGGCCCGGCATCAGGCGCTTGAGCGCCCACATCATGCGGCCGTCGTTCATGGGCACGCTGTAGAGCGTGCCGCGCACGGCGTCGTCGACGGCGACCTTGGCGACGTCCGCGGGCGTCCACTTGGACCGCTCCATCAGCTTCTCGGCCAGGCGCTTGCCGCGCGGGTCATGCACGCGGCCGTCGCGCGCGATGTTGGTCGGGAAGAAGGTCGGGCAGAGCACGGTGACGCCCACGTCGAACGGGCGCAGCTCGTTGTACAGGGTCTCGGACAGCGACACGACCGCGGCCTTGGTCACGTTGTACGGGCCCAGGTTGGGCATGGACACCAGGCCCGCCGCCGACGCGACGTTGAGCACCATGCCCGCGCCGCGCTCGCGGAAGTAGGGCGCGACGACGTGGCAGCCGTGGATCACGCCGTACAGGTTGACGTCGATGCAGTACTTCCAGTCGTCGAGCGGCACGCCGCCGATCGGCCCGCCCACCGCGACGCCCGCGTTGTTCGCCCAAAGGTCCACGTGGCCAAGCCGCGCGACGGCCTGATCCAACAGCGCCTTCACCGCGACCGGGTCGCGCACGTTGGTGATGAACGGGCGCGCGTCGCCGCCCGCCGCGCGCACCAGCGAGATGGTCTCCTCCAGCGCGCCGGCGGAGATGTCGGACGCGAGCACCTTGGCGCCGCGGCGGGTCAGGTCGAGCGTGAGCGCGCGGCCGAGGCCGCTGCCCGCCCCGGTCACCACAGCGGTGGTCAGCGGGCGGGGGCTCAAAACTCACCCGACGCGAGCTGGGGCGTGTCGCCCAGGCGGCTGAAGCCAAACCGAACCTTGAGCGTCATGTCCTCTCCGTCAATGTCGAGTTGCAGGTCGTCGACGCCGAGCTGCATGCGAAGCGGGCCGCCGAGCGGGCCGAACAGGCCCTCCACCTGCTCGCGCTTGAGCATGCTGACCGGCTCGATGGAGTCGAGGCGCTGACTGACGCCGTACTCGACCAGCCGTCCGAGCAGCTGCAGGACCACGTTGTCGCCCAGGTGGACGGCCAGATCCTGCACGTTGCCGATCACCGCGTCCTTGTCCTTGGAGTAGCGGATGCGGCCGAGCGCGACGGACGCGCCCAGGCGCTTCTCGATGCGGAACGGGATCGTGACGTTCTCGCGCAGGAAGTGGATCTGGCCCTCAGCCACGCCGCGCACGAACGCGTCCGCCGCCACCTTCTGCGTGCCGTACTTCAGATCCGTGCCCAGATCGTCCACGTCGAAGGTCCACGTGCCCTCCACCCGGATCAGGTCGTTGAGCGACTGAAACACCTGCCCGCGGCGCGCGTGCCAGACCTCGCGGGCCTTGCCGGTGAAGCGCTCCAGGCGCTCGGACTTTGGGCCCTCAAGCAGGCCTGCGACGCGGTCTTTGAGCTGGAGCTGGGTCAGCGCCGTGCGCGCGGCGCCCGCCAGCGTGAACTCGCCGTTGGCGATGTGGAAAGGCAGCGCGCTGCGCAGGATCTCGTTCCACAGCTCGCGAGACACAGACAACGAGAGGTGATGACCGGCCATGTCGTTCGCTCCCAAACCCAGGGAGTCTAGCGCGAACGGGGGCGGTCGGCCCAGGGGCTTGGCGGTTCCGCCCGAACGCGGATAAGGCCGCGGCCCCCAAAGGAGCCCTACCATGGCCATCGAGCGTACCCTCTCCATCGTCAAGCCCGACGCCACCCGCAAGAACCACGTCGGCGCAATCGTCGCCCGGTTCGAGTCGGAGGGCCTGCGCATCGCCGCGATCCGCAAGGTCTGGATGAGCAAGCAGGAGGCCGAGGGCTTCTACGCCGTCCACGCCGCCCGCCCCTTCTTCGGCGAGCTGGTTGAGTTCATGACCTCGGGCCCGTCCGTCGTCATCGTGCTCGAGGGCGAGAACGCCGTGGCCCGCAACCGCGAGCTCATGGGCGCCACCAACCCCGCGCAAGCCGCCGACGGCACGCTGCGCAAGCTGTACGCCGCCAGCATCGGCGAGAACGCCGTGCACGGCTCGGACAGCCTGGAGAACGCGGCCATCGAGACCGCCTACTTCTTCCGCGGCACCGAGATCTTCTAGGACTGACGCGGGCTCGGGTCACCCCGAGCCCGCCCGTCCCGTGGCCCACGTCCGTCGACAGCGCGGCGCGAGGCTAGGCTTCAGCCACCGCAGGCGAAGACGGGAGCACCCTCCGGAAGCACGCGCCGCCCAGGTCCGACTTGTCGACCTCAGCGCGACCCCCGTGCGCCTTGGCGTAGGCCTGCACCACCACCAGCCCTAGGCCCGTGCCCTCCGTCTTGGTGGTGAACAGCGGCGAGAAGATCCGCGCCCGCAGATCCGGCGCGATGCCCGGGCCGCTGTCATGCACCTCGTTCACGACGTCGCCGTCCGCGTCTCGGATCCGGACCTCGATGACGCCGTGGTTCTTGAGCGCGTCACCGGCGTTGACGAGCAGGTTGAGCAGCGCCTGTTCGAGGGACTGCTTCTGCACAGGCAGCTCGATCGGCGCGGCCGGCGCGGCCACCCGGATCTGGCAGCCGCGGAGCGCCGGGTGGTCGGCCACCACGGCCAGCGTGGAGCGGACCTCGGCGCGAAGGTCAACCGCTGTGACGACACCCTGCTCCTCGACCTTCGCGAAGTCGGGCAGGCGCATCACCAGCCCGCGCGCCCGACTGATCGCCTCGCGCACCATCTCGACGTTCTCGGTGCGGGTGGCGTCGACGTCGTCCGGGCCCTGCGGCGTGGCCAACTCGATCACCTGGAGCAGGTTGTTGAGGTCGTGGCCGATCGTCGAGCCGACCAGCGCGGCCGCAGACCGACGCTCGGCCTGGATCAACGCCTCCAGCCGTCGCTCCCCTTCCAGCGTCGCCCGCGTCAGGCTGCGCAGGAGCAGGGTGAGCAGCGAGTAAAACAGCGCGCCCATGACCACCACGTAGAACAAGTCCTGGATCGACTCCAGCTCGTCGACGAGCGCCCGGTCGCTCGCCACCGCGCGCACAAAGGAGTGCGAGGTCACGAAGTAGAGACCGGAGGCGACGACGAACGAGCACGCGAACGCGATCGGGCCTAAGCGGGCCACCCTCTCGACCGGATGAGGGGCCCGCGGCACCGAGCCACTCGTCGCGATCTCGGTCGTCGGCATCCAGGTCACCTCTCGGCGTCGACAGCATGGGCGACCATGCCCTCGCGCACCGTCGCAGCTCTCATCAAATTCTAATTTGACAGCTACGCGTTTATTTGGCGCCATCGCGCCGTTTTCGTCCAATACGTAGATCTACGGTACACCCCCGAACGGGTTAGGCAAGCGCGGGGTCGGAGGCGCCTTGGGTACGCGTACCGTCTTGATCGTCGGCGGAGGGATCGCGGGGTTGGCCGCGTCGATTGGGCTGCACCGTCGCGGTCACCACGTCACGTTGGTGGAGCGTGCGCCTGCGCTGAACGCCCTGGGCGCCGGGGTGGTCCTGCAACCCAACGCGCTTGCCGCGCTACGCGACGTGGGCGTGAGCACGGACGGGCTTGGGCAGCCGATCGGCCAGGCGGTGATCGCGGACGCGTCCGGTCGCCCGATCCAGACCACGGACTTCTTCGCAGGCCCGCACGGCGAGTCGCTCGGCGTCTATCGGCCAGACCTCTGCGCACGCCTGGGCGACGCCGCGCATCGGGTCCCCACCCTGCTCTCCACCACCGTCGACGGCCTGACCGAGACCGCGGACGGCGTGGACGTGGTGCTGTCGGACGGCACGCACTCGCGCTTTGACCTGGTGCTCGCATGCGACGGGCTGCGTTCGCGCACGCGCGCGCTCTCGATCGGCGGGCGCGGCCCTACGGTCGACTACAGCGGCTACACCTGCTGGCGCGCGGTCCTCCCCAACCCCGGCGTCCACAGCGTCACCGAGATGTGGGGCCGGGGAAAGCGCTTCGGCCTGGTGCCGCTGACCCAAGACCGCGTCTACGCCTTCCTGGTCGCGAACGCCGAGCCGCACGCCCCGGCGCGGGACGCCGACGCCCTGCGCAAGGACTTCGGGGAGTTCCAGGGCGCAGCTCCCCCTGTTCTCGCCGCGCTCGACGACCACAGCCTGCTCCACCACGACATCGAGGCGCTCAGCCACGTGACCTGGGGCACGCCGCGCGTCTGGCTGCTCGGCGACGCCGCACACTCCATGACGCCCAACCTGGGCCAGGGCGCCGGGCTGGCGCTGGAGGACGCCTGCACCGCGGTCCGCGCGCTGCGCGCCGCGTCGGACGTGGGTCAGGCATGGAAGGCGCTGGTGCGCGCCCGCCACGCGCGCGCTCAGCTGCTGATGAGTCGGTCGCGGATGTTCGGGGTGGTCGCCCAATGGGAGTCCGACTGGGCGCGCGCCGCCCGTGACGCCGTGTTCCGGATCACGCCGGCGTCGGCCGCCGCGCGCTCGCTGGAGCCGGTGCTGGCGTGGCGCCCCGGCGACGGGCTGGCGCCCGGATCCTGAGCAGGTCAGGTTCCGCGGCACGGTGGTGTCCGCATGCGCAGCCTGATCCCCGCCCTCCTCGCCCTGTCCGCCTGCACGACGGCGCCTGAACCCCAAGCCGCCGTCGACGGGCCGCTGTCCGTGGTCGACCGCCGCATGGTCGACGCCTTGGGACGCGAGGTGCTGCTCCGCGGCATAAACGCCCGCGTCCGCGGCCTGTTTGACGTCACCTTCGACGACGGCCGACAGGAGCTGGAGACCATCCCCGTGTTCACCGGCGAGGACTGCGCGTTCCTGTCGACCCAGCTGGGCCTGAACGCGCTGCGCCTGCCCGTGAATTGGAGCGCCGTGGAGCCGGTCCGCGGCGAGTATGATCAGGGCTACCTCGACGCGATCACCACGCTGGTCGATGCGTGCGCCCAGGCCCACGTCTGGGTGCTCGTCGACCTGCACCAGGACGCCTTCTCCAAGGAGGTCGGCGAGGACGGCGCCCCGCTCTGGGCGATCCTGCCCCCGCCCACGCCCGACCAGCTGCTGGAGGGACCGCTCGACGACCTGGGCAGCCGCCGGATGAGCGGCGTCGTCCTGAGCGCGTTCGAGTCACTGTGGAGCGACGTGGACGGGCTGGTCGGCGCCTACGCGGACATGGCGGCGCACCTGGCGTCCGCGATCGAGGGCCACGAGGGCACGGCTGGGATCGAGTTGATGAACGAGCCCGTGATCTTCTCCAGCCCCGAGCGCCTGGACGACTTTCACGCGCGTGTGGGCGAGGCAGTCGCGGCCGCCGCCCCGTCCCTGCCGATCTTCTTCGAGCCCAACAGCATCCGCAACCTGGTGGACGTGGCGCCCGTGAACACGCCCGTCCCGTTCGGCAACGCCGTCTACGCGCCGCACGTCTACACCGACGTGTTCGAGGACGGCTGGGCCAGCGAGGACGAACTGGCCCTGCACACCAGCGTCGCCGCCGCCCGCGACGAGGCCGACCAGCACCACGCCGCCCTGTTCGTCGGCGAGTTCGGGGCCGACCCGTCCAGCGAGCGAGGCAACCACTACACGCGCACCGCGCTCGACGCGTACGACGAGGTGGTCGCGGGCTGGTCGTACTGGGTCTACGAGGAGCAGTCGCAGGGCAGCTGGGGCCTGTACGATCCGCCGACCGACGGCGGCAGCCGCGGCGCGCTGCGGGGCCCGGTCTACGACGTGCTCGCGCGCCCCTACCCGCGCGCGGTCGACGGCCACATCGCGTCGATCGCCTGGGACGCGGACACCAAGCGCCTCACCGTCGGCCTGACGGGCGCGGGCGAGGGCCTGCACCAGATCACGCGACCGCTCCGCACCTGGCCGGACGCCGTGTTGGCCACCTGCGACGGCGAGGCTACCGAGGTCACCGACCGCGGCGCGTGGACCGACGTCGCGTGCGCGGGCAAGACGCTGGTGGTCGAGCCCGGCTGATCAGCGCGAGCGGACGTCGTCGAAGTCCAGACGCGCGGCGAGCGCGTCGCACGCGGCGATCGCCTCGGCCGTGGCGGTCGGGTCGCCGAACAGGTCGCCGCCCTCGCGGAAGTCGTCACCCAGGTCGAAGCAGCCGTCGGGCAGCCCGATCACCCGCACCAGCTTGTACCGGTCGTCGCGGATGGCCCGGTCCCACAGCGTCGCGGTGTGGGCCTCAGGCGCCGGGTCGAACCGCTCGCTGTAGAGGACCTTCCGCGAGTCGACGCGGACCGGGTCGGCCAGGAACGGCACCAGCGAGCGCCCGTCGACGTCGAGCACGCCGTCCACCGGCGCCCGCGCCACGTCCGCGACGGTCGGCAGCAGGTCGACCAGGTGCACGAGCGCCCGCACCGTGGCGCCGGGCGTGGCGACGTAGGGTGAGCGGATGATCAGCGGGACGCGGATCCCGCCCTCCATCGGCGACCCCTTCAGCTCCCATGACTCGTAGGGTGCCGCCGGCACGTTCATGGGCGCGCCGTTGTCCCCGACCACGATGATGGTGGTGTCTGGGTCGGCCGCCGCGACCACGCGCGCGATCTCCGCGTCCAGCGCCTCGACCGCCGCCTTGTAACGGTCGCGCCCCGTCCAGCCGCCCGCTGGCTCCACCGCACCCGGCGGCACGTGGATGGGCGTGTGGGCCGCGTGGAAGGCCACGTAGAGGAACCACGGGCCGTTCATCGTCGCCATCATGTCGATCGCGTCGTCGGCCTCGGACGTGGTCAGGTAGCCGGTCTCGGGCGTGATCACGTCGTCGTCCCAACGCACCCAGTCGAAGTAGTCGTTCTGGTAGGTGGTGCCGCGCACGACGACGGTGTCGAGGTTGGCGGGCATGCCGCGGTAGTGCTCGAACCCAAAGCCCAGCGGGGTGGGACCGCGCGCGTCGGCGCTGGTCGAGAGGTGCCACTTGCCGATCGCCTGGCGCGTGTAGCCCGCGTGCTCGCCCAGCCACTCGGGGAGGGTGGTCTCGACTTCGGGCAGCGTGAAGCCGGACGCCAGCCCCTTGATGTTGTCACCCATGCCGGTGCGGAACGGGTAGCGGCCCGTCATGATCGAGCCGCGGCTCGGCGAGCACAGCGGGTTGCTCCAGGCGCGGGTGAAGGTCACGCCCTGCGCGGCCAGCGCGTCCAAGCCGGGGGTCGCGGGCGGGTCCTGCCCTATGCCGTAGGCCCCCACGTCGTACGCGCCCACGTCGTCCATGACGATCAGCAGCACGTTGCCCGGGTCGAGGTCCGGCAGCGCCACCTCGCGCAGCGTCACGGGCTGGCCGTCCACTCCGCCCGAGGTCGGCGTCACCGTGCAGCTCACCGCGTCGAACGCCTGGAAGGCGCTCGACGCCAGCGTGTCCGCGACGCCCTCGTCGACGCCGTTGACGCTCCACGAGACGCGGGCGGACGCCGGGTCGCCGTCTGCGTCGGTCAGATCGGTCGGCACACAGCGCAGGTCGGTGCCCGCGCGCGGCGGGTCGGGCTCGAACACGGCGCGGACGCTGGCCGGGGCGTCACCCAGCGTCACCGACGCGGTCGCCTCGGGGCCATCCTGCCAGCCGTCGTTCGGCACGCCGTGCACCGTCCAGACCTGCCCGCGCGCGGCGACGCCCGCGGCGAGCTGAGGCGCGCCTTGGCCGTCCACGAGCGCCCCGTCCTGGGTCCACCACCAGCGGGTGGTCAGCACCTCACCCTCGGGGTCGGTCGGGTCGGTCGCCCAGGCCGCGAGCAGCGTGTCCGCCGCGGTCGGCGTGGCCGGGGTCAGCTGAAGCGCGCCCGCCGACGGCGGTTGATCCACCACCACGGCGACGTCGGTCTCATCCCGAAGGTCCTTTTCGCCCGTCGCGACCACGTGGACCACCGGGGTCCCGCTCACGGCCACCGTCGTCGAGAACGTGCCGTCGAGCGCGACGTTGACCTGGACGGGGGCGCCCTCTCCGAAGCGCACCTCGACCGTGCTCGCGTCGGCCGCGGTGCCGGACACGGTCAACGGCAGCGAGCCAGGCACCACCTCGCCCACGCCGGGAGACTCCACGGTCAGCGTCGGGGGGGCCAGTTCGGCCGCGCACGCGCCGGCGGTCAGGACAACGCACGCCAGAGCTAGACGCATCCGCGCCCCCACCCGTGCAGCGTACACCCGCCGCACCCATCCGGAGGGCGCTTGACGCAACCTGCACGGGACGCCGCGGCCGCTACTTGGTGGATCCCGAGGTGCCCGCCTCGACCAGCTCGTCGCTGGCAAGCACGACGACGCGCTCCACGCGCTCAAAGGCCGACAGGTCGGTCACCAGCCGCTCCATGGACGCGCCGCGGCGCAGCGTCACGCGGTACCACAGCGAGATGGTCTCGCCGAAGCGCACGCTCCGCGCCTGCTCCAGCCACCGCTTGGTGACGTGCTTGTCGAGCAGCTTGTCGATGTCCTCGTCGCCCTGCTCGTGGGCCACCAGGTCGATGCGCACGATGTTGGACTCGCCACCGCTCGGCAAGAGACCCATCACCAACAGCGCGAGCCCGATGGTGCCAATCCCGATCAGTCCGACGTGCCACGCGAGCACGCCCGCGGAGATGCCCATGACCATGGCCAGGAACACAAACGCGATGTCGATGGGGTTGCCCAGGTTGGTGCGGAAGCGGATGACCGCGAGCGCGCCCACCAGGGTGAACGCGCGCGGCAGGCTCTCCCCAATGGTCAGCATGACCAGGCAGCCGCCCATGGACAGCAGCACCAACGCGACGGTGATCGACGGGCCGACGATGCGGTCCATGATCGCCAGACGATGCAGCAGCGCGACGGCCATGCCCAGCGCAAAGGAGAGCAGCATGGCCTGGACGATGGTGCTGTCGTCCAGTGGGACGATCGGCGGAACAGGGACGGGGGTCATGCGGCGGTCCTCGCGCGCTTGAGCACGGTCACAGGCGTCATCAACTCGACCTCCCGAGGGCGGTCAGCGCGGAGACAGCGCGCGACCGACAGACCAAACTTGGACACCGACTCCGCCACCAAGCCGAGGTCGCGCACGATCTGGCGCATCCACCGCGGCTGCGCGCCGTCGAACTTCAGCTCGAGCACCAACCACTCCGGCGCGAACAGCTCGAGGTCGGGCTCAGGGTACAGGTTGTTTGGCGGCGGGCGCACACTCGCCGTGATGTGCCTGTCGATGGTCAGCCGCACCTTAGGGTACTCCGGCCGCGGGTCGACGTAGACCTCGCGATCGTAGTGCACCGACGTCACCGGGATCAGCCCGAACTGCTCGATCACGTTGCAGAAGCGGTGCGCCACCCGCGCCGACGCCTCCGGCGCGCTGGCCGCGAAGGTCACCCACGGCTTGTCACCGACGCGCGCCCACGTGTCCGCGTCGCCCACCTTGGCGCGCGACTTGATCACCTGGTCGTCCAGCTTGCGCTTGAGCTCGAAGAAGACCGGCGCGCGGTCTCCCGGCTTGCCGTAGGTGCGCGCCCGAACGCGGCGACGCACCCGGCAGCGGTTCAGGCGGGAGTCGTAGGACTGCAGGTCGGGGGTGTCGAAGTACGTGCTGTGCACCACGTAGCCGGAGCCGCCGGCCTTCAGCGGTCGGCCGTTCGGGTCCGGGATGACAAACGGCGCAGACACCTCGAGGATGTGCGGGACATCCTCGGCGTGCACCATGTACTTCATCTCGTAGCGGCCGATGTCGAGGGCCGATGTCACTGCGGCTCCCCGCCCGAGGGCGCCGCGGCCACCGGCGCGCCTGCGGCCTTCCCGCCGTCTTCGACCACCAACGTCCCGGTCATGCCAGGGCGAAGCGCCGAGTCGGCGTTCGAGACCTCGGCCGACACATAGACCATCGCGTGGCCGTCGAGCGAGACGATCGACTCGGCGACCTCGGAGACGGTGGCCGAGAACACACGACCCGGCATGCTCCGCGTCCGCCAGGACAGGCGCGAGCCCGGCCGCAGCGTGGTCCGCACCGTCTCCGGGAGCATCCCGCGAACGTAGACCGGGTCGAGCGCGTAGACGCGCAGCAGCGACGGGCCGCCGATCTCCACCACACCCGCCACCGGCGACGTGATCTTCTGACTGGCGAGGCGCGCCTGGGCCTCGGAGAGCTTGGCGTCCACGCTGGCGATCCGCGCGTCGACCGCAGCCACCTCCTCCGGACGAGCCGGGAGCTGCGCGGTCCGCACCGCCGCGTGCGCCGCGGCGACCTCGGACTGACGGGTGGCGACCCGATCCCGCGCCGCGTCGACCTCGGCCTGGGCAACGCCGGCGTTGCCGACCAAGCCCTGCAGGCGCTTGAGCACCGTCTGCTCCTCGACCAGGCGCGACTCAGCCACCGTGACGCCCTGCTTGGCCGCGGCGATCGTCTCCGCGCGCCCGCCCGCCAGCAGCAGGTCCTTGTCCGCGACCAGCCGCGCGCGCTGCGCCGTGAGGTCCGCGACCAGGGCGTCCGCCGTCGACGAGCCGATCTCCACCACCACGTCGCCCACCTGGACCTGGTCGCCGGTGTTGAGGTGATCGGGGACCCGCACCTCGGTCAGCTCGGAGCGAGCCACCTCGACCGACGACTCCGCCGACACGCCGGCGCCCATTGCCGGCCGCCCGCTCTCCAAGCGCCAGGAGAAGCGACCGGGCTCGATCTCCGTGACCGTGAACGTCTTGCCCGCGTCGACCGTGGCCGAGCCAGACACCTGCCGGAAGTCCGAGTGCGACCAGGCGAGGCCCGCGAGCGCGAAGATGGCGCCCAGTCCGGCCACCAAGCGCCCCCCCCGGACCAAGCGTCGACGCGCACCGATGGCGGTCGGCGCGCTGGCGGTGCGGTCGGCGGTCGAACCCTCGGGAGGCGTCGCGGGCTGGTTCAATGCGTCTCCTGGAACTTGACGGTCCCGCGTCGGCTGCGTGACAGAGGTGTATCAACCACCCTACGGATGGTAGCACCTGAGGATCCGACGCGCCCAACCGATTGCGGCGCGTTTCGTATCCTGACCGCGTACGGCAACGGCGCGTCGCCACCGACACCACTATCCCGGGCCCTCCACCATCGTACGCTGAGGTGTCGCGCGTACGGGCCTCCCCGAGGTAGGCGAGCGCATGCACTCCATGCTCACCCTGCTCGCACTCTCTGCCATGACCGGTACGGCGCACGCCGCCACCGACGGCGTCTGCCGCACCTGGGGCGCGCCCAGCCCCGCCGCCACGGTCGACGACGACAAGGTGAACCAAGTCTCGGGCATCGTGGCGAGCCGCCGCTACCCAGGCCTGCTCTGGGCCGAGGAGGACGCGGGCTCCGACCCGGAGCTGATCGCCTTGGACTCGGACGGGACCAAGCTCAACCGGGTCACCGTCACCGGCGCCGAGAACACCGACTGGGAGGACATCACCCTCGGCCCGTGCCCCACCAACACCGCCGACGCTTGCGGCTGCCTCTACCTGGGCGACTTCGGCTCCAACGACGGCGAGCGCACGGAGGGCGTGGTCTGGGTGGTGCCTGAGCCGAGCCCGCTCGACGACCAGACCGTCGCGGCCACCGCGCTGCGCTTCTCCTGGCCCGACGGCCCGCACGACGCCGAGGCGCTGTTCGTCCACCCCGTCACCGGCGTGATCACCGTGATCACCAAGGAGACCACGGGGCCGGCGCGCCTCTACCGCTTCCCCGGCACGGCTCTGACCCCGTCGTCGGACACCGTCGAGCTGCTGCCCGTGGGCACCTTGGACCTGGGTTTGGCGGGGTCGACCGGCGGTCGCGTCACGGGCGGCGCCATCTCCCCCCTCGGCGACCGGCTCGTGATCCGCACCAGCGCCGACGCCCTGCTGTACCCGCTCGGCGCGGCAGACGTGGGCACCGCGCTCCAGGGTGACGCTGAGCGCGTGACGGTCCACGAGAGCACGACCGGCGAAGCGATCACCTTCAGCCCCGACGGCGAGCGCCTGCTGCTGGTCGACGAGGGCCCGAGCCCGACGGTCTGGCAGGTGGCCTGCGAGGACTTTGAGGCCACCGGCACCGTCGACCCCGACCCGCTCGGCGCCTGCGAGGACACGACCGCGCCCAAGGGCTGCGCCTGTGACGAGTCCGAGGGAGCGCCAAATCTGGGGATCCTGACCGGATTCTTCGGGGCGATTGTGCGCCGTCGACGCCGATGATCGGGCAGCCGCCCAAGGCTCACCCGCTCGTCACCGGACCGCCACACAGCAGCGATAGGCTCCAGACATCCGAGCTGGAGCTCCCGTGGACGCGTGCCTCGTCGACTTGCCCAAGCTCACCCGCGCGTGGATGACGCACACGCACTTTGGCGAGGCCGCAGCCCGCCTGCGCGCCGTCGCACCTGGCCCGGTGGCCGCCGTCGACGTGCCTGCGCTCATGACGGCGCTGGGCCTCGACGCCCAGAACCTATCCCGGGCTGACGTGCTCCGCGCGATCAGCCTCGCCGCCGAGACGCACCCCGACGCGCAGGTCCGCCGCGCGCTCGCCGCGAGCGTGGACGCGGCGATGGACGCCATGTACCCCTAGCGCGAACCGGACGGAGGCTAGTCCAGCCCGTCCGCGCCGTGCCGCAGCACCTGACCTTCCGCGTAGAACACCACCATCTCGGCGATGTTGCAGGCGTGGTCGGCGATGCGTTCCAGGTTCCGCGAGATGCTCGACCACGCGAACGTACGGTCGAGCTGGTCGGGCTGATCCTTGCCCAGCGCGATCATGCGCCGGAGGATGTCCTTGTGGAGCCGATCCAGGTCTTGGTCGTCCTGGATGACGCGGCGGGCCGCGATCCCGTCGCGGGTGGCCAACGCCGTCATCGCGCGCGCGACCTGCTCGACCGCGCCGTTCGCGAGCATGACCACTTCGGTCAGCGTGTCGGACTCGGGCCAGGAGGCGATCTCGATGGCGCGCTCGGCCACGTGGCTGGCGAGGTCGCCGATGCGCTCCATGTCGACGTCGCTCTTCAGCGCGCACATCACTAGGCGCAGATCCTCGCCCACCGGCGAGCGGCGCGCGAGCAGCGTCACGCAGAGCCGGTCCAGCTCGTTCTCGAGGCGATCCAGGTCGCGCTCGTTCGCGATGACGCGGCGCGCCAGACTGGCGTCACGGCTGAGCAGCGCCGCGACGGCCTCACGGACCATCTGCTCCGCGCGCGCACCGGTACGCTCCAGGGCGTCGCGGAGCACATTGAGCTCGTCCTCGTAGGCGTGATCAAGATGAGGCGTCTGCATCAAGGGACCTTCCGCTAGCGCTCGCGCCGACCGCGCAGGGTGAAATCGGCTGTCAGGTTCACGACGAATGTAACGGCGAAGAGCAGAATTCCCAAGGCGAACAGCGACTGGTAGTGCTGACCACCCCGAACAGCTTCGCCCAGCTCAGCCGCGATCGTCGCGGTGATGGTACGAACCGGGTCGAACAATCCGTGCGGGATCCGAACGGCGTGACCGGTGACCATTAGCACGGCCATGGTCTCACCGACGCAGCGGCCGACGCCCAGCAACACCGCGACCAGCAGGCCGCGCTGCGCGGCCGGCAGCAGCACGCGTCGCACCATCTCCCACTTGGTGGCGCCCATGGCGACCGCCGCCTGACGGTAGCTCTCCGGCACGGCGCGCAGCGCGTCCTCGCCCAGCGACACCAGCAGCGGCAGCGTCATCAGCGCCAGCACGATGGCGCCGTTCAGGCCGTTCAGGCCGACCTGCGCGCCCATGTCCTGCAGCAGCGGGTTGAGGATCATGACGCCGATGAAGCCCCACACCACGCTGGGGATGGCCGCGAGCAGCTCGATGATGATCTTGAGCGACTCGCGGGTGCGCTCGCTCGCGAACTCAGAGAGGTAGACCGCCGCCGCCAGGCCCACGGGGACCGAGATCAGCAGCGACAAGCCGACGCACCAGAGGGTGCCGACGAGCAGGGCCACCAAGCCAAAGACCGGCGGCTCGGCCGTCGGGCTCCAGTCCATCGACGTGAGCATCTCGACGAAGTGACCGGCGAGGAAGCCAATGCCTTCCTTGCCGATGAACACGAAGATCGCGAGGATGAAGACGATGGAGCTGATCCCGGAAAGCCGGATCAGCCCCTCGATCACGAACTCCACGTAGCGCGTGTGCGCCGGTGGGCGTCGACGTGTCACCGTCTCCATAAGGCGAAGCTCCTCTTAGGGGTGCGCGGGGGCCGGGGCGGCGGGGGCGGCGCCCTCGGCGGGAGCGGCGGCGGGGGCTGCGCCCTCGACGGCCGGAGCGGCGGCGGGGGCTGCGCCCTCGACGGCCGGAGCGGCGGCGGCGTCAGCCGGAGCGGCGGCGCCCGAGACAGGCAGCGGCACGAAGCCCGACGCGACGATCGTCGGCGTGGCGGCCGGCGACAGGACCCAGGCGATGAAGTCCTTGGCGGCGCCAGTGGGCTCACCGTTGGTGTACACGTAGAGCGGGCGGCTGAACGGGTAGCTGCCGGCCAGGACGTTGGCCTCGGACGGCTCGATGCAGGCCTCGCCCTTGGCCTTGCTCAGGCAGACGTGGCGGGTGGTGGCGCTGGAGTAGCCCATGCCGCCGTAGCCGATGGCGCACTTGGTGGTGCCGACCACGTCGACGACCTGCTGCGTGCCGGACTGGTCCATGGTGGAGGTGAACTTGCCCTCCTTGCCGAGGACGACCTCCTTGAAGTACTCGTAGGTGCCCGAGTTGTTCTGGCGGCCGACCTTCACGATGGTGTCATCGCCGTTGCCGCAGTCGAGCGCGACGCCGACATCCTTCCAGTGGTTGCAGGTGCCGTCCGACCCGAAGATGCACTTCAGCTCTTCGAAGCTGATCTGCGTGATGGGGTTGTCCTTGTCGACGTAGATGGACAGGCCGTCGAGCGCGACCTCGGTCTCGAACGCGGTGACGCCGTTCGCGGAGGCCTGGGCCTTCTCCTCGTCCTTCATGGCGCGCGACGAGTTGGCGATGTCCGTGGTCTTGTCGATGAGGGACTTGATGCCGGTGCCCGAGCCGCCGCCGGTCACCGCGACGATGACCTTGGGGTTGGTCTTGGAGTACTCCTCCGAGAGACGCTGCATCAGGTTGACCATGGTGTCGGAGCCCTTGTCCTGGAGGACGACGGGCTTGTCCTCGACGGGCGCGTCGGAAGCGCCACCGCCGCAGGCGGCGAGGGAGAGGATGGCGAGACCGATGGGGAGGAGGCGGGTCATGGAGGACTCCTGTTTGACATTTGTGACGAACGCCGCTCTAGCGCTCAGCGGAGACGTGACCGGGTCGGTTGTGTGACGATTGGGTGACGCTCAGCCGTAACGGCCCTCAATGTAGCGGGCGGTCCGCTCGTCCTTGGGACGGGTAAACACGTCGACCGTGGCGCCGAGCTCGACCAGCTCGCCCATCAACATGAAGACGCAGCGGTCGGAGATGCGACGCGCCTGCTGCATGTTGTGGGTGACGACGACCTGCGTGTACTTGCCGCGCAGGCTGCCCATCAGCTCCTCGACCGCGCCAATGCCGTTGGGGTCGAGCGCCGAGCAGGGCTCGTCCATCAGCAGGACCTTGGGCTTGAGCGGCAGCAAGCGCGCGATGCACAGCTTCTGGCGGGCCTCCAGCGAGAGCGTCTCCGCGTCGTCGTGGAGGCGGTCCTTTACCTGGTCCCAGAGCAACACCTGCTCGAGCGCGTCCTGCATCAGGCCCTCCTGCTCGCTCTTGGGCGTGCGGGACGCGTGCAGGCGCACACCGAACAGGACGTTGTCGCGGATGGAGAGCGGCAGCGGGTTGGGCCGCTGAAACACCATGCCCACGTCACGACGCAGCGCCAAGACGTCGGTCTTGGGCGCCATGATGTCGTAGCCGGCGACCTCCAGGTCGCCTTCGGTGCGGACATAGGGCTGGTCGTTCATGCGGTTGAAGCAGCGCAGCAGCGTGCTCTTTCCGCAGCCCGACGGCCCGATCATCGACAGGATCTCGCCCGGGACAACCGCCAGATCCACACGGTCCAGCGCGCGGAACGCGCCGTACCACAGCGACAGGCCGCGCACGGAGATGACGCGATCGGCGCTCATCCGAACTTCCCGGAGATGTAGTCGTTGGTGCGCTTGTCGCGGGCGAACACGAACAGGTCCTCGGTCTTGGCCGACTCAACCAGCTCGCCGTTCATCATGAAGGCGGTCACGTCCGCGATGCGCCGCGCCTGCATCAACAGGTTGGTCACGAGCACGATGGTCATGCGCGACTTGAGCTGCATGAGCACGTCCTCGATGCGCATCGTGGTGACCGGGTCGATCGCGATGCTGAACTCGTCGAGGCAGAGCACCTCGGGGTCGGTC
>CANJMY010000032.1 GCA_947475315.1 Pseudomonadota bacterium
ATCCGCCATGTCCTAGCCTCCCGACAAGACGCGCAGGGCCGCGCGCAGGCGATCGGGCACGCTGGCCGCGTCCATCGCGGGGTCCGCCGCGAGCACGTCACGCGCGCGGTTGATCTCCTGGCGGGTGTACCCCAGGCGGACCAGCGCCTGCGACCACGGATCGTCCTCCACCGGGGTGGGCACGGGGCGCGCAGGCGGCGCGGTGCTCGACACGAAGTCCACCGGCAGCTTGCCCTTGAGCTCGAGCGCCAGGCGCTGCGCGAGCTTCTTGCCCACGCCCGGGATCTTCTCCAGGGCGCGCAGATCGTCCGCCGCCACCGCGACCAGCAGGCCCTGCAGGCCCAGCACGTCGAGCGCGGCGAGCGCCGTCTTGGGGCCCACGCCGTCGACCGCGCGCAGGCGCTCGAACGCCACGCGGTCCACGTCGGTCGAGAACCCGTAGAGGATGATCGCGTCCTCGCGGACGTCGGTCGACACCCAGATCACGACCGGCTCAGGGTCACGCGCCCACGCGTCCAGATCCCGCGTGGCGGCCTGCACCAGGTAGCCCACGTCCCGCACGTCGATCACCGCGCGGCCCAGGTCACGGTGGACGAGCTTGCCGACCAGCCGCGCGATCATGAGGCCACCTTGCGCATGCGCGAGTGGGCGCAGTGCGTGATGGCGATCGCCAGCGCGTCCGTGGCATCCGCGGGCAGGTCCAGGTCGACCCCCAGCAGCACGCGCACCATACGCGCCACCGCGTCCTTGTCGGCCTTGCCGTGCGCGCCCACGGTCTGCTTGATCACCATGGGGTTGTAGGGCGTGGCCTCGTGGCCACAGCGGGCCGACGCCAGCAGCGCCACGCCGCGCGCCTGCCCCAGCCGCAGCGCGCTCTCCGACGAGCGGTGGCTGAAGATCTGCTCGATGGCGATCTGCTCCGGCTGGTGCCGCTGCATGACCTCCACCAGCCCGTCATGGATGGCGAGCAGGCGCTCCCCCATGGGGGTCTTGGCGTTGGTCTTGATGACGCCGGCGTCCACAAAGTGGTAGCGGCCACGCGACGAGGTCACGACGCCGTAGCCGGTGACGGTAGAGCCCGGGTCGATGCCGAGGACAAGCATGAAACAACCGATCTGCGCGGTGGAGGGACCCGTCTGCACTATCGGGAACGACACGCCGGGGCGAACCGGGACGCCCGTTGGGCCTGCCCTGGGTTAGACTGCGCGAACGGAGACCGGATGCGCATCGCCCTCGCCCTGGTGCTGGCCTCGTCCTGTGCCGCGCCTCCCTGCACGCTCTCGGAGTGCGCGGGCGTCTGCCCCGACATCGCCATGGCGTCGGAGCTGGTGCTCCAGCCCTGGCAGGCCACCGTGATCAAGGCCGACCTGGCCGATCTGCGCGGCGGCCTGCAGTTCCAGGGCCCGCCGA
This sequence comes from Pseudomonadota bacterium, assembly GCA_947475315.1. Lineage (GTDB taxonomy): Bacteria > Myxococcota_A > UBA796 > UBA796 > CAIOSP01. The sequence continues at coordinate 1,411 of CANJMY010000032.1, forward strand.
GCATGTGTGCCATCGACACCGAGTGCCGCTCGGGCGCCCTGTCGCAGGACGAGGAGCTGGGCGAGGACCCGGTCGACCTCTACGTCACCTACCGCACCCCCAAGCTCGCCCGCTCCACCGACTGGAAGGGCCAGTTCAAGATGTGGTGCGCCGACGTCATCCACGGCGCCAAAGAGGCCCTGAAGCGCCCCCGCACCGGCGAGGCGGAGATCACCGTCGACGCCACCCAGGGCGAGTGGAAGACCTGGCTCTTCCACCGCATCCAGTTCTTCCCCACCCCCGTGCCGCAGCGCTGCGCGTGGTCGCTGGAGTTGGCCAACCCGGACGGCCAGACGGCCAAGGTTTCCGGCCACTACCTGCGCGCAGCCCACGTGGAGCCGATCGACCGCTCCGCCGGCTACAGCGCGGACGCGACCACGCCAGGCGTCACCGTGATCAACGGCCCCGCCTCGCCGACACCCAACGCGCCCTAGGGCGCCAGCACCGTGATGGTGCCGCTGGTGCCCGTGGGCTCCGCGCCGCGCCCGCCGAGCAGCACGCCGAGCACGGTGCCGGTGACCACCGCCACCGCCGAGCCTACGCCCACGCCCACCCACACGGGCCACTTGGGGCGGTGGGTCGGGTCGCCCTTGGGCGGCTTGATGGGCGTCGCCGCCACCACAGGGAGCGCGGCCGCGTGCGGCGCGAGCAGCGCCCGGGCGAGCAGCAGGTTGCTCCCGACGTCCAGCGGGGCCGCGAGCGCGGCGCCCTTGGCCCCACCTTCGAGCGGCGTGGTGCGGACGAGCGCTGTCACAGCCGCGGCGATCTCTTCGTCGGTGGCCGCGCCGCCGAGCTTGAGCACGTCGGTGAACGCGTCGGAGTCCGGCATGTAGAGCTGCACGAGCACGTTCGCGCCGTCGCGACCGACGAGCAGCAGCCCGTCGACGTGCGCGCTCTCGCCCACCGCGCGCAGCAGCGCCGCGACCTGCTGCGAGCGCGCCGCCGCGGTGGCCTTGGCCACGCCGAGCGTCAGCGGCGTCAGCGGCACCTTGAGCGTGCGCTTGGCGCCGGCCAGCGCATCGACCTTCACAAAGCCGCCCAGCCCGTCCGTGGAGCGCACGGTCACCAGGTGCGAGCCCACCGCCAGATCGGACACCGTGGCCGGGGCGTCGCCCACACCGCGCCCGTCGATCCAGACCTTGGGGGTGGCCTCCAGCGCGCCCTCGGCCTCGACCACCACCGTGCAGGTGTCGGACACGGCGGTCTCGTGCTCCTCCTCCCACACCGCGATCAGCTCGGGCGGGTAGGCGGCGGGGTCCGGCCTGCGGTCCGGGCGGACGGCGAGCGCGTCCATCACCGCGTCGCGGGCGCCCACGTCGTCACCGACCGACAGGCGCACCGACGCGAGCAGCATGCGGGCGTCCCACAGGTCGCGCGCCGACACCACCCAAGGCGCCGCGGCCACGAACCCGTCGATCGCGCCGTTGAGCGCCGCGGTGGCGTCCTCCCCTTCGGCCTGCTGCCAGAGCCTGCGGCCCTCGTCGACCTGACGGCGGGCGTCGCGCAGGAAGGCGGACTCGAGGACCACGTCCTCGCGGCCCGCGAGCTTGCCGCCGGGCTGCTCCAGACGGACGGCGGTCGCCTCGCCCGAGGCGTCGACCGCCTTGGCGAGCGCGTCCGACAGCGCGATCTGGGCGTCAAGCGGCCGCTGGGCGTCGTACACGCCGATCACCGCCACCTCTCCCGCCTGGGAGAGGGCGCTGGTGAACAGGCACGTGATGAGCGCGATGCGACGCATGTCGGCCTCCGCCGCTTGGCTAGCACCGCCAGCGCCCCACCGCACCCGACGCGGACTCACCCGGGCGCCGGTGGTGTTAGTCCGCTGCCCGCCTCCGGAGCCGCCTTGAACCGCCACCGCCTCGTCGCACGCCCCCGCCGCCTGGGTCTGGCCGCCGCCCTGCTGGTGAGCCTGCTCCCGGGGACCGCGCGCGCGCAGGACGCGCTGACCCTGCTGCACCAGGGCAAGATCGCCGACGCCCTGGTGGCGGCGGAGCGCGAGGCGGGCCTGCGGCCGCAGGACATGGACGCGCAGGAGCGCTGGATCGACCTGCTGTTGGGCGTGGGCCTGCCAGGCATCGCGCAGCGGGCCTGCACCGAGCGCATCGCCGCGCACCCCGATCAGGCGGACTCGTTCTACCTGGCCGGTCGCGCGGCGTCGGATGTCGGCACCAGCCGACAGCACTACGAGCGCGCGCTGTTCCTCGACCCCAACCACGCGCGCAGCTGGATGGGCCTGGGCGCGCTGGACCGCGCGGTGGGCGCGTGGGGCGACGCGGCCGGTGCCTACCAGCACGCGCTCCAGCTCGACCCGGACCTGGGCGAAGCCTGGGGCGGCCTGCTCGCCGTGTTCTCCGGCACCGGCGACTCAGCGGGCGGCCTGAAGGTCGCGCGCGCCGCGCTCACCCGGGTGCCCGATCTGGCCGAGGCCTGGCTGGCGATCGCCACCTGGACGCCGAACGAGGGCCTGAAGGTGCTCGACCAGGCGGTCACCCACGTGCCGTGGGACACCCGCGTGCAGACCGCGCGCGCCATCGCGCTCATCCGCGCGAACCGCGCGTCGGAGGCGGCGGCGGCGGCCGACAAGGCGCTGGCGGTCGACCCGGGCAACCGCGACGCGCGCTTGGTGAAGATGGCCGCCCGCGCGATCGTCGGTGGGTCGCTCAACGCCAAGGGGTTTGACGCGATCGCCGCCGCCCGCACGGTGGCGCCCGGCCCCGCCGCGGTGGCCGCTTGGGACGCGATCGTGTCCAGCTGGCCGCGCTGCCCGCTCGGCTACGAGGGCCGCGCGCACGCACGCCCCGCGACCGACAGCGCCGGCGCCCGCAGCGACCTGGAGACCGCGCTCCGCATCGATCCGAACGACGACGAGGCGCTCGCCGGCCTGGGCCTGATGCTCGTCACCTCGGGCGACAAGGCGCGCGCCGCCAGTCTGCTGTCGCGCGCCGCCACCGCGCGCCCCTACGACGCGACGCTCGGCCTGGGCGCCGCGCGCGCCGTGTTCGAGGGCGGCGACAAGGTGGGCGCGCTGCGCCTGGGCGCCATGGTCTCCGCGGCGCACCCGTTCGATCTGGTCACGGTCCTCGGGTTCGCCGAGCTGCAGCAGCGCAGCGGGGACGTCGAGGCCGCCTACCAGACGGTGCTCGCGCTCGCGGGCCGCGTGCCGGACCTCCGCGTCCAGCTGGCGCTCGCGTCGGCGGCCCAGCAGGCCGGACACACGCGCCAGGCCGCGGACCTGTACGACTCGCTCGCCGCGCGCACGGGCCGCGCCGAGCTGTCCGCGCTCGCGCGTCGACTGCGCGCGGGGCTGGTGGCGCCGCAGCCGCAGCCGGATCCCTGAGCGCCGCGCAGTCCTCCGCACCGCGCCAAGCCAAGGCGCGGCGCTTGGGTCTACGCGCCTGAGGGCGGAAGGCGCAGCCATGACCGCCCGTCGTTACGGCGCCGTCGCGCGCACCGTCACCGACCCGCCCGCCGTCACGTCAACCGCCTCGGAGTGATCCAGGCCGACCGCGTCGTTCGCCACCCGGATGGTGTGCTTTCCAGCGGACAAGACCACGCCCGAGAACGGCGCCGTGCGCGGCAGCTTCTTGCCGTCGACCCACACGTTGGCCCACGCCGCGCCGCCGCCGAGCACCACGCGCAGCGCGCCTTCGCCACCGGCCACGCCACGCGCGCTCGTCCGCTTGGGCGTGAAGGAATTCTGGCTCGCCACCGCGTCCGTGGCCGCCGTCCGGGCCGCCGCGCGCGCCGCCGCGGCCGCCAGACGCGCCTCGCGTGACCCGGGCTCAGGCGCAGGCGGCGGCGTGACGGCCAGCGTCCGCTCCACCCGCGTGCGACCGCCGCCCGTCACGCGCACGGTCTCCACGGAGACGTCGTGCCCATCGGCCTCCAAGCGGACCTCGTACGTGCCGGGGACCAGGCCATCGACCTCAAGGTGGGTGCCCGTGCCGCGCGCCACGCCGCCCACCGACACGCGCGCGCCCGGGTCGACGTCCACCACCACCGATCCGGTCGCGGCCATCGCCACGGTGGGTACGGTCGGCGGCACCAGCCACACCTTGGCCACGCCCGCCACCACCAAACCGAGCGCCACGGCCACCACCGCCAGCACGCCGCGCAGTCGGTTGACGCGCAGGCGCTCCGCACGCGCGGCGCGCTCCGCCTGCTCGCGCGCGCGCAGCATCTCGAGCGCCGTCGCCGTGCTCTCCGCCAAGCGGACCTTGTCGGAGGCGATGTCCTCCGCGAACAGCCCCTGCAGCCAGCTCGAGAACGACTCGCGGACCGCGTCCTCCGTGGTGCCCGCGAGCACGGCCGCGCGCAGCGCGTCGCCCAGGTCTCGCGCCGTGGCGAACCGAGCCGCCGGATCGTGCGCGACCGCGCGCATCACCACCGCGTCCAGGACCTCGCTCACCGATGCATCGACCTTGATCGGGCGGGGAAGCTCGCCCGCGCGGAGCCGCGCCAGGGTCTCGGCCTCGTCCGCACCACGGAACGCGCGGCGCCCCGTGACCATCTCGTAGAGGATCACGCCCAGCCCGAACACGTCCGCGCGCCGATCGACCGCGCCGCCGTCCAGGCCCTCAGGCGCCATGTACGCGGCCGTCCCGCCGATCGCGTCGTCGGTCTTGGCGGTCAGCGAGCCGCGCGCGTGGGCGATCCCAAAGTCCGCCACCTTCACGTCGCCGTCGAACGAGAGCAGCAGGTTGCCCGGCGACACGTCGCGGTGGACCAGCCCGAGCAGCTGGCCCTGCGCGTCGGTGCGGGTGTGGGCGTAGTGCAGGCCCTTGCACGCGGCCAAGATGATCCAGGCGGCGAAGGTGGGCGGTACACGCTCCCCTGCGCGAGACACGGCGCGCAGGACCTGGTGCAGATCGCGCCCGTCCACGTGCTCCATCACAAGGTAGAAGTTGGCCCCGATCCGACCGAAGTCGTACACGCGCACCACGTTGGGGTGCTGCAGGCTCGCGGTGACGCGCGCCTCGTCGACGAACATCTCCACAAAGCCCGGCGACTCGGACAGCTCGGCCCGCACGCGCTTGAGCGCGACGAGGTTCTCAAACCCGCCCGCGGCGAAGGTCTTCGCCTTGAAGATCTCGGCCATGCCTCCGGTCGCGATCCGATCGACCAGGAAGTACTTGCCGAAGGCCTCAGGTTGAAAGGTCTCCACGTCCCTCCCTGCGCGACGACGACACACACGCCGTCACGCGTAGGACGTATCCTGTCCGATCAGAGGTCGGTGTCGGTCCCGCCGCCGACGTCCCGGTACAGGTTCACGTCGTCGCAGGTCCACTCGCGGCGGAGGACCGCAGGGTCGCCGAACGTGCGGCAGCTCTTGAGGTCGTCCTTGGACGCGTCCGCGAACGCGTCCTCGCACGCGGTGATGTCGGCGTCCGACCAATCGGTCCCGCACTCCGAGGCGTAGTCGGCCAGCGTGCCGCAGAAGGTCTGGCACGCGTTGCCACAGCCCGACAGCGCGGCGGCGGCGAAGAGGATGGCGAAAAGGCGCATGCGATCTCCGTAGGGCGGCCCTAACGCCGCGGCGTGTCCTGGCGCAGGCCCAGCACGTCGTTCATGGCGTAGCGACCGGGGGCTCGACCGGCGATCCAGCCCGCCGCGCGCAGCGCGCCTCGGGCGAAGGTGTCGCGGGAGGTGGCGACGTGGCCCAGCTGGAGCCGCTCGCCCTCGCCCGCGATCCACACCTGGTGATCGCCGACGACGTCGCCGCCGCGGATGGCGTGAAACCCGATCTCGTCGGCAGGGCGTGCCCCGACGATGCCGTCGCGGCCGTGCTTGGCGACATCGGCCAGCGCCACGCCGCGAGCCTCGGCCGCCGCCTGACCCAGCAGCCACGCGGTGCCGCTCGGCGCGTCGACCTTGCGGCGGTGGTGCGCCTCGACGATCTCGACGTCGTAGTCGGGGAGCGCGGTCACGGCGCGGCGGACCAGATCCGCCAGCACGTGCACGCCCGTGGAGAAGTTCCCGGTGACCAGCACCGGCGCACGCGTCGCCAGCGCGTCGATCGCCGCGTTCGTGTCGGCGTCCGCCCCGGTGACGCCGCTCACCAGCGCCCGCGCGCCGATCACGTCCAGCGCCGCCTTGAGGCCCGCGGGCAGCGAGAAGTCGATCACCACGTCGGCGTCGGCGAAGCAACCCTCTCCGACCGCGACCACCGGCACACCCAGCGGCGCCACGCCCGCGAGCACGCCCGCGTCCGTGCCCAGCACCGGCGAGCCCGGCGCGTCGACCGCGGCCACGACCTTCAAGCCCGGGATCTCAGCCGCGCAGGCCACCACGCGGCGGCCCATCCGGCCCCCGGCGCCAAGCACGGCGAGGCGGATCATCCGAGCAGACCCAACGCCTCGAGCAGCGCGCGCGGCGACGGGCCCGAGTAGCTGGCCAGCGGCAAGCGCGGCTCAGGCCGACACAGGCCCAGCTCGGCCATCGCGGCCTTGCACGGCACAGGGTTGGAGTCCGTGAACAGGAAGCCGATCAGCGGCCAGAGGTCCATGAGGATGCGACGGGCCTCGGCGAGCTCGCCTCCGACGAACGCGTCGTAGATGGCGACCGTGTGCTTGGGCGCCACGTTGCTGACCACCGAGATGCAGCCCGTGCCGCCCTGCGCCAGCAGGCCCAGGAACGAGAAGTCGTCGCCCGACAGGATGGGGCGCTGCGTGGCGGCCATCACGTCCGTGCCGTAGCGAAGGTCGCCCGTGGCTTCCTTCACGCTGACCACGCCCGCGATGTCCGACAGCTCGGCCAGCAGCTTGGCGGGGAGCGTCTGCGCGGTGCGGCCAGGCACATGGTAGAGCACGAGCGGAAGCCCCACCGCCGCCACGGCGCGCACATGCGCGCGCAGGCCGTCCGGGTTGGGCTTGTTGTAGAACGGGAACACCATCAGGCCCGCGTCGGCGCCCAGGCGCTGCGCCCGCTCTGCGTTCTTCACGGTGGCACGGGTGCTGTTGGACCCGATGCCCGCCGTGACGGGGATCTGGCCGTCGGCCGCGGTCAGCGCGATCTGCAGGAGCGTGTCCTGCTCGTCCTCAGACAGCGTGGGCGTCTCGCCGGTGGTGCCGCAAGGGACCAAGCCGTGGATGCCCGCCGTGATCTGACGCTCGCAGAGCGCCTCGAACGCAGGGAGGTCAAGCTCGCCGTCCGCAAGAAACGGGGTGACGAGCGCCGTGTGGATGCCGTGCGTGGGGAGCCTGGGTGCCATCAGAACTTGATGCGTGCCATCAGCTGGCCGCCGAACACCGGGGCCTTGAAGCCCTGGAAGGTGTCGTCGGTGTAGTTGCGGTAGAGCGTGCCCGGGATGAACGTCGCGAACGTGCCCGACAGCTCGACGTGGTCGATGCCGCTGTAGTGCAGGCCTGCGTCAATCTCGAAGCCGTAGGAGCGACGGTCCGGCGTCTTCTGGGCGGTGGGCACCTTGGCGGTGCGCGCGGCCAGGAACGAGACGTCGGCGAAGAAGCCCGGCAGGATCTGGTAGGAGACCTTGGGCTTGAGGAACATCACGTTGCTGACCGAGTCACCCGTCAGCGTGGCCGCGTAGGAGCGGTCCTCACCCGGCACGGACGACTGGAGCACCGGCATGGGCTGCTCGAACATCACGATGCCCAGGTTGTAGTCCCGGTCGAACGTGAAGGTGCGGAGCTTGGTGTCGGTGTTGTCGCCGTCGCCGGTGGCCACACCCGCTTCAACGTGCGCCTCGACCTTGTCGGTCTTGACGCTCAGGTCGAGCACGGAGCCGATGCCCAACGACTTCACGCCGTTGATGCCGCCTTCCAGATCACCGCTGCCTGCCTGCACCGCGACCTCGCCGGCCACGCCAACGATGCCCAGGTGGATGTCGAACGCGGCGTCCGCCGTGAACAGGTTGAACTTGGTGTCCGCGCCCGTGCTGCGCTTGTACTGCAGCTGCGCGCCGCCCGTGATGCGCTCGCTGCGGTACGCGCCCGCCAGCGAGAACGCCGTGGTGTCGTCGGTCTGATTGATCAGGCCCTCCGCGTCCACGTCGGCCGCGGCCTGGATCCAGATGCCCTGGAAGGTGTGCTCCCAGGAGATGCGGTCGGCGCTGTCGCCGTAGTCGGCCAGGGTGCCCAGGCCGTCGTTCTGCCAGAGGCCGAGGCCCCAGTGCAGCGGCTGGCGGCCGAACTTGAACGTGCCGATCTTGGTGTGGAACTCACCCCAGACCCGCTGCAGCGTCAGGTTGGACAGCGCGCTGCTGGAGTCCGCGCCGTCGACCGGCGGGACCAGGTCATCCGTGAAGATGGTGGGCACCGCGACCTGCGTGACCGGGTCGATCCAGGACTGGGGCTTGTTGCCCCACACCACGCCGTCGAGGCCGCGGATGTCGGCGAAGAGCGCGACCTTGTCCGTGACGAAGAACTTGGGGCGCAGCCACAGGCGGTGCTGCACGTACCAGGTCAGGCCTTCGTTGGCGTCGATCGTCCGATCCAGGGACAGCGTGTCAAACAGCCGCCCCCGCATCTGGTAGAAGCCATCAAATTGGACCTCGGCCGCGTTCGCGTCGGCGAAGCACAGCGAAGACATCAACAGAGCGAACTGAAACGGCTTCACCGGAAGGGCCCCCCGGGGCGCGAACGTGCGGGTCTATCCCGGCACCACCCTGCGGCAACCGCATGCGCCCGCACCGGACCGATCGCTCACCAAGGTCAGAGCGACATGACCACGGCGTCGATCTTGGAGATCACCTCGTACATGCCCAGGACGTGGTGGGCTTGCCCGACGCGAACCCGAATCCGGACCGCGATCCACTTGCCCCCCGACGACGGCTTCTCCTCCACGTGCTCCACCACACAGTGCTCGTCGCACCACTCGGAGATCGCGGTGACGACGGTGGTCTGTCCGCCGGGCTTCACGATGACCCGGAGCGTGAAGGGGCCCGGGAATTCATGGGTGTCCGCCAGCAGGGCGAGCATCTGCTCTCGTTCCATCACCACCTCCACTCCACTACCCTATCCGACCCCCTGCCCCTTTGCGGGGCGCGCGTGTGCGGGTAGGCTCACGCTGCGAGGGACTGACGTTGAATTGGCCGCCGCGTCTGCTGCTGTACCGCGACCACCTGCCGTGGTGCCTCGACGCCACGGGCGCGCGGCTCGACGAAGCGGCGTTCGACGCCTTGGACTGGCCGCGGGCGTTCGCCGAGATGGCGGAGCTGGAGGCCGGCGCGGTCGCCAACGCCTCCGAGAACCGGCAGGTTGGCCACTATTGGCTGCGCGCCCCCGAGCGCGCCCCGACCGTCGGCCTGGCCGCCGCCATCGGCGACGCCAACTTGGCCATGCGTGAGCTGCTCGACAAGATCCGCTCCGGCGCGGTCGGAAACGACGCGGGCGAGCCGTTCACCGACGTCGTGCACATCGGGATCGGTGGGTCCGCGCTCGGTCCGCAGATGCTGGTCGGCGCGCTCGGCACCACCGACGGCTTCCCGGTCCACTTCCTCGACAACGCAGACCCGGACGGCATCCAGGCCACGCTCGCCACGCTCGGCGCCCGCCTTCGCACGGCCGTCATCGTCGTGGTCAGCAAGTCGGGCTCCACGCCGGAGCCAGGCCACGCGCTCAACCTGACCCGGGCCGCGCTCGCCTCGCTCGGGGTGACCGCTGCGCCCAACCTGATCGCCGTCACCACGCCCGACAGCCCGCTCGACCGCACCGCGGCCGCCGAGGGCTGGCTGGCGCGCCTCCCGCTCTGGTCCTGGGTGGGTGGGCGCTGCTCGGCCTTGTCGGCCGCGGGCCTGATCACCGCCGAGCTGGCCGGCGTCGACAGCACGGCCGTGCTGTCGGGCGCGCGCGACATGGACGCCTGGACCCGCGACACCGACCCCTGGCTCAACCCCGCCGCCCTGTTCGCAGGCGTCGCGTGGATCGCCGGTCACGGCCGGGGCGACCGCGGCATGGTCGTGCTGCCCTATGCAGACCGGCTCGCGCCGTTGTCGGCCTTCATCCAGGCGCTGTTCATGGAGTCGCTGGGCAAGCACCAGGACCGCGACGGCCGCGTAGTGGAGCAGGGCCTGACCGTGCTCGGCCACAAGGGCAGCACCGACCAGCACGCGCTGGTCCAGCAGATCCGCGACGGTCGCGACGACTTCATGGCCCTGCTGGTCCAGGTGCTGGACCTCCGCGGCGACGGCACGCCCGCCGCGCTGGCCGCGGGCGATCAACTCCAGGGCTTCCTGCTCGGAACCCGCCGGGCGTTGGCCGAGCGCGCCCGTCCCGCGCTCGTGCTCACGGTCCCTTCGGTGGACGCGTACGCCCTGGGCGGGCTGGTCGCGCTGATCGAGCGCACGGTCGGGTTGTACGCCAGCCTGGCCAACCTCAACGCCTACGATCAGCCCGGCGTCGAGGCTGGCAAGCGAGCGGCCGACGCGCTGCTCGACCTCTCGTCGCGCATCCGCGGCAAGCTGGTGGCGGCGCCGGCCCATGTCGAGGCGCTGGCCGCAGCGTGTGACGCTGACCCCACCGATGTCCTCTACCTGCTCCGCCGTCTGGCGCTGACCGGTCGCTTGATCGTGGACGGCAGCCCGGTGACGGGGCTCTGGCGGCTCCGATGAACCGTGCCGTGCTCCTGCTCGTGGGCCTGACGGGCTGCGCCCTGCTCTCGGACGGCCCGCCGTCCGACGCCAAGGTTGAGGTGGGGCACACGCCGCAGGTGATCTCGCGACCGATCCTGCCCTTCACCTTGGGGGGGACCACGGACCCCGTGCCCAAGCCCGTGGTCGGCCCCGGCCAGTGCCGGATGATCGACGGCGGCGGCCCCACCCGCGACGGCTGTGTCACCGACGAGGTGCGCTGCGGCGACACCGTGATCGGCGCGACGCGCGGCGGCGTCCAGCGCTACGACACGGCGTTCTACCGTCGCAATTTCTGCTGGCCAGACACCGTCAGCCACGACAGCGGCGACGAGCGAGTCTACAAGCTCAAGCTGCCCCCGGGCGACATGCGGGTGGTCGTCACGCTCGACACGCCCTGCGCCGACCTGGACGTGGCCGTCATGTGGCTCAACGGCGACACCTGCCCGTCGCCCGAGTCGGTGCTGCCTCGCTGCGAGATGGCCCGGTCGGATGGCACCACGCGCGAGCGCGTCGAGTTCGCCAGCCAGCGCGGCGGCGAGTGGTGGGTCTTGGTCGAGGGCAAGGCCGCCGACGAGGGCGTGTTCGGCCTGTCGGTGCAGTGCTTCGACGGCCTGCACTGATCAGCGCGCCGGCACCGTCACGACGGTCGACGAAAGCTTGCGGGCGGGCCCGCCGTCGTCGGGCTTGAACCAGACCTCGGCCGTGCCGGTGAAGCCCGGCCCCTGCGGCGCCGGGAACGCGCTCTGCATGTAGAACCCCCGGGTCGGGTCGGACGAGAAGCCCACGCGCTCCCGCGTGCCCGCGCCCACCGCCGCGTCGTTCCACGGGCCACGGTCGCTGACCAGCCGCACCCAGGTCCAGCCCGGCACCCCGGGGTTCACGCGCGCGCGCAGGTCGAGCGTGCCTGCCGACGGCGCGGTCACCAGCACCACCCCAGGCGCAGCTGGCTCGGCGGCGGGCACGCGCGCCGCGGCGCCGCCCTCACGGGCAAAGTACGCGGCTGCGCCCACCACCGTCATGATGGTCTGCTGCGCTTGCACCAACCCGGCCGACGTGTGGGGCCGGTCCACCGCGCCGCCCGCCTCAAACAGATCGACGGCCACGCCCGGGCTCTCGATCGACATCGCCGAGGCGTGCAGGCCGCGCATCGCCGGGTCGGCCATCACCCATGACGTCATCCGCGCCTTCCCTATCCCCGGCGGCAGATGCTTCACGTACGGCGAGGTCAGCCACCTGGACGTCGGGTCCCACGCGCCAGCGCGCACGTCCACGCGCCACGTCGCGCCATCTGCGGACCGGTGGTACCCGCTGCGCGGCACGGACCAGCCCGCGCCGTCGGCCACGCGAAGGTAGGCGATCATCGCGCCATCTTCCTCGGTCACGCGCCAGCGCGGGTCTGCGGCGAACACCTCGAAGAGCGACTTCTGGATCGGCAGCGTGACGGCGTCGAACGGCGTGCGATCAAAGATCAGGTCGAACGTGATCTGATGACGGCTCATCGTCGTCAGGTCGAGCGCCAAGTCCACGCCCATCAGGTCCGGGCGGACCAGCTGCGCCTCGAGCGGCGACAGCAGCGACGGCAGGGTCGGCTCGGCCTGGGCGACCGCGACAGGCGGAGCCGACGTCACCGCCACCGACGGACGCGCGCTTCGGCCCGCCCACGCGGGCTGCGGCCCGACGAGGGCGATCAGCGCCACGACCTGCATCAGCCTGTTGGACACCGGGCCCCCCGCCATCACCTGGAACATACGCACGCCAATCGGCTCGACGATCCCATAGTTCAGCCCCGTCCGCACACTTCCCACCGATTCCTGACGTTTCAGTCCGGCGCCGTCCCCCGGTCACCAGGCGTGGTCGGAGAAACCTCCCGCAAAAGCCTCGGCCAGACCTTCAGAGAGCGAGCGCGGCGCGAAGCCCAGGTCGCGCCGCGCCGCGGACGTGTCATAGATCACCGACACCGGAAGCGGCACCGGGATGACCACCGGGCCCTTGCCCGACGCGCGCTTCCAAGCGCGGCCCAGCTCGGTGAACGCGATCGGCTCGCCCGCCAGGTTGTACGACCGGCCAATCGACTCCGGACGCTGCCAGGCCGCCACCGCCGCCAGCGCCACGTCTGCGCCGTGCACGAGCGGCATCCGCGCCGTGGGGAGCGGCAAGATGGGCGAGCGCATGTAGCGCGCCATGGTCGGCAGGAACTGGCGGTCGCCCGACCCGTAGATGGCGCACGGCCGCAGGCAGGTCAGCTCCAGGCCCAGCTCCCCCGCCACGCGCCACGCCAGCTGCTCCGACAGCGCCTTGCTGACCGCGTAGGGCCGCGCCTTGCCCTTGTCCGCCATCGTCAGCTGCTCAGACCCCTCATGGTTGGTCCGTCCGACGCTCCGCCGGTACACCGCCGTCGAGCTGACATGCACGACGCGCCGCACGCCCGCCGCGTGGGCGGCCCGAAGCACGTTCTCTGTGCCCTGGATGTTGGGGACGGTGAACGCCTCCCAAGACTGGGCGCGGATGGTGTAGACGGCCGCGTTCGACACCACCACGTCCATGCCCGCAAACGCCCGGGTCAGCGCGTCTCGGTCGAGCAGGTCAGCGCTCGCCCAGTCGGCCACGGGCAGGCTGGTGCTGCTGGGCACGGTGCGAACGACCCCTCGGACCGTGGCCCCGCCGTCGGCAAACGCGCGAACCAGGTGCCCGCCCAGGAAGCCGGTCGCGCCGGTGATCGCGATCCTGACATGCCCCTTATCCATCGGCCCTCCCGCAAGTCTCGCCGCCGCGCTAACTCCGATCCCGACGCACGCCTTGCGTTTTGCGACCGGTTCGGGCCATCATGGCGCCCGCCGGACCGCCTGCCCCCTCGGAGAGCCCCCGTGAGACGTGCCGTCCCTGTCGTTTTCCTGCCGCTCCTGCTCGCCGCCTGCCACTTTGGTGGTGGCAACGGCGACGAGCCCAAGACGCCGTATGACGCCTACCTCCGCGAGTACGCGACGGACGTGAAGGGCCCTTGGAACCGGTGGAAGGACGCCGAGTGGCGCACCCACACCCAGGTCGTCCCCAACGACTTCACCAAGGCGCAGCAGTCCGTCGCCGCGTTTGAGGCGTGGCGCGACAAGGCCGCGGACCCCAAGTGGGTCCGTCAGGCCCGCGACCTGATGCGCGAGGCCGAGAGCCCCAGCGCGCTCAAGCCCACGGTCGAAGAGCAGGCTGGCATGGACGCGATCGCCCGCACGGCGCGCCTCTACCCGGCCAACGACAAGGAGCTGATGACCACGATCGACGACAAGGCTGGCCTGCAGGCCCGCTTCCGTCGCCGCGCCGAGTACAAGCTCGACGGAGAGCCGGTCCACCCCGACGAGCTCGCCCAGCGCTACGCGTCTGAGACCGAGGAGGACAAGCGCGTCGAGATCTGGCGCGCCCTGGTCGGCCCCGCCGCGGACCTCAAGCCCGGCTACGCCGAGCTGCGCGACATGCGCAACGACCTGGGCCGCCGCGGCGGCTGGGACGACAACCTCCAGGCGCAGCTCGACACCTACCACATCACCGGCGACGAGCTCGCCACGCTGATGTCGGACATCGAGCTGGGCCTTCGCCCGCTCTACCAGGAGATCCACACCTGGGCGCGCCACGAGCTGGCCGCGCAGTACCAGGTCGACCCGCCTGATCTGATCCCCGCGCACTGGCTCCCCGCCGCGCTCGGCGAGGACTGGAGCGGCCTGGTCCACGTGGACGGCCTCGAGGTCGACCCCGCGCTGGGCGACATGGGCGCCAAGAAGATGGTGCGCTCGATCGAGGACTGGTACGTCTCGACCGGCGTCCCCGCCTTCCCCGCCACCTTCTGGGACCGCTCCAGCCTGCTGCCGGTGCCCCCCGGCGCCCGCGTCGGCAAGACCCGCGGCGCCTCCACCTGGGACATCGACCTCAAGGGCGACGTCCGCGTGCTGCTGTCCGCCCAGCCCACCGCCGGCTGGATGCACGCCTCCACGCGCGAGTTCGCGTTCGCGCACGCCTACCTGCTCCGCGCCGACGCCAAGATCCCGGAAGCCATCCGCCAGGAGCCGCCGCGCGCCATGCTCGGCGCCCTGGGCGTGTGGGCTGACCTGGCCGCCTCGCGCCCCGAGCGCCTCAAGAAGTCCGGCCTGATCACCCAGATGCCGGACGCCACGCGCGCGCTGCTCGCCGAAGCCCTGCTGTACGTGCCCTTCGTCGAGTTCGGCGCGGGCACCGCGGTGCCGTTCGAGCGCGAGGTCTACGCCGCGGCCCTGCCGCCCGGCCAGATGAACACCCGCTGGTGGGGCCTCGCGGCCAAGCACCAGGGCGTCATCCCGCCTGAGACCCGCACCGAGCGCTGGGCCGACTTCCTGTCGATCGACGCGCTGTCGGACGCCCCCGGCCGCTACGTCGACTACGTCCTGTCCGTCACGCTCGCCTTCCAGCTGCATGACGCGCTCTGCCACAAGCTGGCGCTGGACCCGCGCACCGCCGACCTGACCGGCCGCAAGGAGTTCGGCGACATGTTCAAGAGCGTCGCCACCCGGGCCGACGTCGACGACTGGCGCAAGCTCACTGAGGAGCTGACCGAGGCCCCGCCGTCGGCGGACGCCATGGTGCGCTACTTCCAGCCGCTGATGGCCTACCTCCAGGCGCAGAACGCCACCCGGACGCCCACGCTGCCCTCGCTGCGATGAGCCACCTGCATGTGCTGATGCGGTCCGAGCGCTGGGCCGTCGTCGCCAAGCCCGCGCGCGTCGCGTGCCACCGCAGCGAGCTGGTCCGAGACGGCGTCACCGTCGCGGACCTAGCCCGCTATCGGTTTCGCATGCCCATCCACCTGGTCCACCGCCTGGACCGGGCCGCGTCGGGCTGCCTGCTGATCGCGTTCGACCCCGAGATGACCACGGTCCTGCAGAGCGCGCTCTCCAACCATGACGCGCAGAAGTCCTACCTGGCGTTCGTCCGCGGCTACTTCAAGTCCGACGAGGTGGTCGAGGTCGCCAACGACGTGAAGGACTCCGACGGCATCCCACGCGACGCGCGCTCCTGGGTGCAGTCCCTCGGCCGCGGACAAGAGCCGCGCTGCTCCCTGCTGCTCGTGAAGCCGGAGACGGGCCGCTACCACCAGGTCCGTCGGCACGTGCGCGACCTGAATCACCCCGTCCTCGGCGACTCGATGCACGGTGACACGCGGGTGAACAAGACCTGGCGCGAGGAGCACGGGCTGAACCGGCTCGGCCTGCACTGCCACTCGCTCGACCTGCCGCTCCCGGGCGGGGCCCGCCTGAAGGTCACGTGCCCCCCGCCTGAGGACCTCGCGAAGATCTGGCGCGCCCAGCCCTGGTGGCAGGAGGCCAAGCTCCGACTGCCGGACCTGGCGCTGACCCCGCTCGATCTGGACCACGAAAGCGAATAGGCCGCCCCCCCCTTCGGGAGTGGCCATGACCTCCGTGCCGCAGCCTCCGTCGTCCTGGCAGCCGTCTACGCGCGCCCTGCACGACGGCATCGACGCCCACATCCGCGCGACGGGCGTCCCCGGCCTGCACCCGACCGAACCCACCGTCATGCACGACCTGCTGGGCTCGGACGCCATGGCTGCGTGGCAGGAGGGCAAGGAGGCCAATGCCTTCCTGGGCGAGACCTGCTGGAGCGAGCTGCCCACCGTGTACGCCCGCTACGGCACAGACGAAGCGCGCGCGCTCATCCGGGCGCTCAAGGCCCTGTACGGCGCCAAGGGCGCGATCGTCACCGACTGCGGCGCGTCCGCGGTCGCCTTCGCGATCGACGCGCTGGTCACGCCCGGCAGCCACGCCATCCTGTGCCGTCAGATCTACGGCAAGACGCGCGCGCACCTGGAGTGGACCGCGCAGCGCGTGAGCGCCCAGATCACGCTGGTCGACCACCTCGACGCCGCCACCCTGCACGCTGAGGTCCGCCCCGAGACCACGCTGGTGATGGCGGAGACCTACAGCAACCCGCTGACCCGCGCGGTCGACCCCGAGTCTGTCTCCGCCGCCGCCCACGCGCTGCGCGCCGAGCGCGCCCCGGACCTGCGCGTCGTCCTCGACGACACCGTCGCCACGCCCTGGGGCCCCGCCCGCTCGCTGCTGTCCTACGACGGCATCGACATGGTCGTGTCGGCCGGCACCAAGGCCGTCGTGGGCCAGGACCGCGACACGCTCGGCTACCTGGTCTCCAACCGCATCGGCTTCCTCAACCTCGTGATGGACCTGCAGGCCATGCGCGGCGGCACGCTGTCGTGGCGCGCGGCCGCGTCGATCGTGCGCGACCTCGACCAGGCCGATGCGCTCCACGCCACCCGCTGCGCCTCCGCCACTCAGGTCGCGGCCTTCCTCGCCACGCGCGACGACGTCGAGTCGGTGCTGCACCCGTCGCGCCCCGATCACGTGGACGCCGAGGTGATCGCCCGCGCCTACGCGCGCCCCGGCTCGCTGATGGCGTTCCGCGTGCGCGACCTCGACGAGGCCGGCCACCGCCACCTCACCGACGTGATCGCCATGACCAAGGTGATCCGCTACGCGCTCTCGTTCGACGGGCTGGTGACCAAGGTGAACCACCACACCACGGTCAGCGAGTACTTCACGCCCGCGCCGCGCCTGCGCCGCCAGGGCATCGACCGGCTGGTGCGCGTGGCCGTCGGCACCGAAGACCCGCAGGACCTGATCGCCGCCCTCGCCTGGGCGCTCGACCACCACCGCGAGATCTCGGTCGAGCACGTGAAGGACTGGCAGGCGACGCGCAAGGTCGAGCTAGGGCTCAGCTAGCGAGGCCGCGCCGCGCGTCTAGTGCCGCTCGAGCCAGCGCTGCGAGAAGGTCTCCTCCTCCAGCGCCACGCCGAAGGTGATCGACGTCATCTCGATCGTCGTCGACGTGCCCTGCTTGAGCTTGTCGATGATCACCATCTTGGCCGGGAACTGGCGGCCGCCGTCGTAGGTGCGGATGTCGCTCATGTCCCAGACCTTGAGCAGCATGCCCGACACCGCGTACAGCTCCTGGCTGATCGGGATGTGCGTCTTCTGGTCGATCCAGCTGATGCGCTTGGGGTACGCGACGGTCGCGTCCTTGGCGATCATCTCTACGCGCCAGCACAGCACGCCGTTCTTGGTCTCGGCGCCCGTCACCTTGGCCGTGTACTTGTCGCGCAGCTGGGCCGCGCCCATCATGTCCTCGTAGGACAGGTCTGAGCCCATCATGCCCTGGCGCAGCATGTGGCCGCTGATCTTCTGAACGCTCTCCACGCTCGGCAGCCACATCCACATCTCGTCGCCGCGGCGGAGCATCTTGGTGCCCTTGTCGCGCGCCGGGTCCAGGTACTCGATCGCCGACTCGGTCTCGCCGCGACCGAAGGTCTGCATCACGAACGTGCGCGTGCGCTGCGGGCTGACGACCGTCATCTTGATCGTCGCCGTGCGGGTGGCGAAGGTCATGTTCTTGTCGACGTAGGAGAGCAGCTGGTCGGCCGTGGGGACAGCGACCTCACCCGCGACGGCGATCTGGGGCAGCCCCGCGACCACGGGGATCGACGACGCGACGAGCAGCGCGAGCACGAATCGACGGTTCAAGAGATCCTCCAAGACGTTCAACCCGCGACCAGGGACGACCCGTCCCCGCCGCGACTACCTCGACCGCATCGCGTCGACCGGCTGGATCGACGCCGCGCGCCACGCCGGGAACGCCGTCCCGACCAGCGCCGTACACAGGCCCAGCAGGAAGGCCTCAGTCACCACGCCGACCGTCAGCAGCGCGTACACGTGCGACTGCACCGGAACGCCCGCACTGTGCGCCATCTTGTCGCCCAGGTTCACGCCGTAGACCTGCAGCGCGTACGCGGGGATGCAGCCCAGCGCCACGCCGACCGCGCCGCCGATCGCCGCGATGAACAGGCCCTCGACCACGAACAGCACGACGGTGCCTGGCCGCGTCAGCCCCATGGCGCGCATCACGCCGATCTCGCGGGTGCGCTCCATCACCGACATCATCATGGTGTTCCACACGCCCAGCGCGCACACGAACACGATGATGCTGCTGATGATGCTGTTGACCACGCCGATCATGGCCACGATGCCCGCGGTGGAGGGCTGTTCGTCCCACGCCTGAACCACGTCGTTCGAGAACGCCGGGTCTGCGCGAAGCTCGGCGGCGAGCGTCTTCCCCTGCGTCTTGTCGTCGCCGTAGATCAGCAACTCGGTCGCGCCGTCGTCGACGTCGGCCATCCAGCGCAGCGGCTCCAGCGGCAGGAAGATGCCGTTGTCCACGAGCTGGTTCCCGCCAGACGCGATGCCGACGACCTTGGCCTTCACCGGCGCCATCGCGCCGTCCTGGGTCATCCCGAGCGCGATGATCGTGTCGCCGACCTGGGCGTGGATCGCCTCGGCCACGGTGCGGCCCAGCACCGTCTCCCCGTCCGCCCCGGTGAACATCGTGCCGAGCACGATGTCCTTGCCCAGGTGGAGCTGGTCCGTGTACCAGCCGATCGGCGCGCCGACGGCCAACCCGAACTGGTCGCCGATCTCGTCGCCCTTGGTGAGCGTCACGCCCGTCACAATTCGCGGGTAGGCCGCGCGCACGCCGGGGAGCTTCATCGCCGCCGCGGCCAGGTCGTCCGCGTGCTGCAGGTGCTCGCTCAGCGGCATCAGCTCCTCACGCGCCGCAAACGCGGTGGTCATCACGCGAGCGTGCCCGCCGAACGACGCCATCGTGTTGGTGAGCGTGCCGAACACGCCCGTCAGCCACGCGAGCGCCACGGTCAGCAGCGCCGTGCCAAACAGCACGGTCCCCGCCGTCAGCACCGTGCGGTGCACGTTGCGTCGGACATTCCGCATCGCCAGTCGCAGAAGCAGCATGGGACTACCTGCCGAGGCCGCGGCGCGCGCGGAGGAGACCGACCCGA
Source organism: Pseudomonadota bacterium (assembly GCA_947475315.1). GTDB lineage: Bacteria > Myxococcota_A > UBA796 > UBA796 > CAIOSP01. The sequence continues at coordinate 20,934 of CANJMY010000032.1, forward strand.
GCCGATCGGACGAAGGGGATCATGCGCGCACCGCGTCGGCGGGCGCCATGCGGGCCGCCATGCGCGCGGGCAGCACCGACGCGATCGTCGCGATGCCCACGCCGAACGTCCACGCGATCACCACCCACTTGGACTCGTACGCGACGTAGAGCATGGTGGAGATGGGGATGGACATGCCGCCCGAGCGGTCGATGGACGCCGACAGGTCGATGCCGTGCGTCGTGAAGTACATGACGATCGCCGTGGAGATCGCGCAGCCGATGGTGGAGCCCACCACACCCAGCACCACGCCCTCCGTCAGGAAGAGCGCCAACACCTCGCTCTCCGCCATGCCCAGGGCGCGCAGCGTGCCGATCTCGCGGATGCGCTCGTAGGCCGCCATCAGCACGGTGTTCGCGATGCCCATCGCGCTCATCGCCATCAGCACGCCGACCAACATGTTGAGCGCCTTGCTGCGCATCTTGTCGATCTCGAGGATGTCGTGGGTCTGGGCCATCCAGGTCGAGACCTCGCGCGTCGCGCCGCCGTGCGCCTTGAGCGCGGTGGCGAACGCGTCGACGGTCGACTCGTCGTGATCCGCCAGGCGTGTGGCGACGTGGCTGATCGTGCCGTGGGCCTGGAGCAGGTTGTCCGCGAGGTCCATCGGCACAAACACGGCCGAGCGATCCACCCACGGGTTGGACGCGGCGACGATGCCCGCCACCGGCATCTGCAGCGCGTTGATGGCGCCTGCCGCGGTGCGCACCTGCATGGTGATCTGATCGCCCTCGTGCAGCGACAGCAGGCGCGCCACGCTCGACGCCACCAGCACGCCCTCTGCGCCCGACTTGGGCACGTGCCCCACCACCTTCCACGCGTCGCGCGGGAACACCGCCTCGTCGCGCGCAGGGTCAAAGCCAATGCCACGCACGCGGATGCTGTCGGGGCCATGGATCGCCGTCGGCACGAACATCAAGCGCGTCGTCCAGGCCTGCGTACTCGAGTCCAACCACGTCGCGAGGTCCGGCTCCACCGTGAACAGCGCGTCCACCGGGTGGGTCAGCCGCTCGTCCGGGTAGTCGAGCGGCTGCAGCACCGCGTCGCCCGACACCACGTCGATCTGCGAGCGGATCACGTTCACCCGCAGCCCCGCCAGGAACGCGTGGCCCACGATCAGCGACATGGTCCCGACGATCACCGCGACCAGGCTGAGCGACGACCGCACGACGTTGCGTCGGACGTTGCGTGCGGCCAGCTTGATGAGGATCACGCGCGCTCCTCGTCGCTGACGATGTGGCCGTCGCGCAGCGTGACCACGCGCCGGGCCCGCGACATCACCATCGCGTCGTGCGTGGAGCAGACGAACGTCGCGCCCTTCTCCTCATTGAGCCGACGCACCAGGGCGAGGACCTCTTCACCGGTGTGGCTGTCGAGGTTGGCGGTGGGCTCGTCGGCGATCACCAGCGCAGGCTCCTTCACCAGCGCGCGGGCGATCGCCACGCGCTGCTGCTGGCCGCCGGAGAGCTGGTTGGGGTAGCGCGTGTGCATGCCGTCCAGGCCGACCGACGCCAACATGGCCCGCGCGCGGTCCCGCACGTCGCCCCACTTCTTGCCGGACAGGTGCAGCGCCATCTCGACGTTCTCGGCGGCGGTCAGCACCGGCACCAGGTTGAACGACTGGAACACGAACCCGATCCGATCGGCCCGCAGCGCCGCGAGCTGGCGCGACGTCATGCCCGACGTGTTCTGCCCGTCGACGAGCACGGAGCCCGCAGACGGCTGGTCCAAACAGCCGATGAGGTTGAGCAGCGTGGTCTTGCCCGAGCCCGAAGGCCCGGCCAGCACCGTGAACTCGCGCGGCTGGATGACGAGCGACACGCCGTCGAGCGCGTTCACCACGCCCGCGCCGTCCCCGTAGGTCTTGCGCACCGACTCAAGCTGACAGGCGGCGACCATGGCCCCTCCGCAGCGGTGGCTATCCGGTGCCAGGGTCGTGGCACACGTCGCGACCCCGTTCGTGTAGAGATACGACCCGGCCGAGGTTCCGCCATGCGCCTTGCTTCCCTCGCCTGCCTCGTGCTCCTGTTCGCCTGCAACGGGGGCGGCACCCCAGACGGCGACACCGACGTCGACGTCGCGGCCGACACCGACGTCGCCGCCGAATTCGACGTGCTCGATCCGTCGAAGTGCACGACCGACGTGGCCTTTGACGGCAAGGGCTTTGACCCCGCCTACGCGCTCCCCCATGGGGACGATCGGCTCGTGGCGCAGCTCTTCCCGCTCTTCGCCATCCTCGAGAACGACCGCACCTCGCTGCAGGCGATGGACGACGACGACAGGCTCATCCAGTCGGCTGCGTCGGTCCGCGGCCGCCTGACCGGCGTCTCGTCCTGCGCGGGCGACCAGGGCTGTATCCACGACGCCGTCTTGCTCAGCGACAGCGAGATCACCTTCGCGCGGGAGCGCTTGATCGCGTTGTTCGGCGGCCAGAACACCGCCTTGATCGACGACCACCTCAAGCCCTCCGGCGCCTTCATGCGCTGGGCCGGCGACGCGAACCCCGACCTGATCGGCGCCGCGTGGGACGACGAGGTGTCGCGGGCCAAGGAGCTCGTGCAGGGCTTCGTCCTGAACCGCGACCCAAGCCAGCAGACCGCCATGTTCGCCGAGGTCGCCGCGGCGCTGCCGTCCGGCTCCCCGATCTGGGCCCCGATGGCGCACCTCGCGACCGCCGGCCTGCGCCACGACGGGCGCGACGAGGCCGTCCGCTACGAGCCGATCGTGGAGGGCGAGAACGCCGCGGCGATCGCGCGGATCCCCACGCTTCACTGGGACAAGTGGCGCTTCGCCGCCATCGTGATCCCCGGCCAGGGCCCGGATGACGCCGAGACCGCGCTCAACCCGATCAGCGCCCAGCGCGCCGACGTCGCCGTCGCGCGGTGGCGGGCGGGCCTGGCGCCCTTCCTGATGCCGTCCGGCGGGCACGTCCACCCCGACCGCACCGTCTACGCCGAGGCGATCGAGATGAAGCGCTACCTCATGGAGGCCTACGACGTCCCCGAGGACGCCATCCTGGTCGACCCGTACGCGCGCCACACCACCACCAACATCCGCGACACCACGCGCATGCTCATGCACTACGGCATGCCGGTGGACGCGCCCGTCCTGGTGACCTCCGACCAGATCCAGTCGGCCTACATGGCCACCATCCTCGCGCCCCGGTGCCAGTCGGAGCTGGGCTACATCCCATGGCGCGCGATCACGGCCCTTACGATCCACGACTCGTGCCTGCGGTCGTCGCCCGACGTGCTGTTCATGGACAGCTCGGACGAGCTGGATCCCTGAGGCACGTCGCGCTCGCCTGAGCGAATCCGGGCCCGCTCGTCACGAGCGACCCACGCTTCGCTGGCCCACGGTCCTAGCCCGCCTCGGCTACGACGAACGGCGCCTCGACGTCCCCCAGCAGCGCCGCCACCAGCGCGGCGGCCTTCGGGTGGATCACCTCGTAGCGGCGGTTCCGACCCTCGGGCTGCACGGTCACCACGCCGGCGTCCCGCAGGATCCCCAGGTGGCGGCTGACCAGCGGCTGCGGGAGCTGCAGGCACTCCGTCATGGGCCCGACGCAGCACCCCCCGTCCAGCAAGCCCGCGACGATGCGCAGGCGGATCGGGTGAGCGAGCGCGGCGAGCAGGTCGGAGGCGTCTTCGAGGTCTTCGAGCTTGACGTATGTCATATCTGACATATAACATGAACCAGCAGACGCGATCAAGCGTTCTTCGCGGAGGTTCAGATGTCGTTCTTCCAATCTTTGTTCGGCGGCGGCGGCGGCGGCGGCGCGAGCACCAGCGTGGACAGCGCCAAGGCGCGCGAGCTGGTCAAGGCCGGCGCCCTCCTGATCGACGTGCGCAGCCCCGGTGAGTTCTCGGGCGGCGCCATCCCCGGCGCCAAGAACGTCCCGGTCGACCAGATCGGCGGCCGCGTCGCCGAGCTCAACGTCGGCAAGCCCGTCGTCCTCTATTGCCGCTCTGGCGCCCGCAGCGGCAGCGCCACGGCCACGCTCCGCGCGGCCGGCGTCGAGGCCTACAACCTCGGGCCGATGTCGGCCTGGTAGGGACGCCGAGGCGGCTCAAGCGAGCTGCGGCGGCGCTCCGACGCGCCGTCGCGCCGCGGACCCGACCGCGGCCGTGGGGCCGCCCCTACCCCACCCGTACCGTCGACCCGGTCGGCGACTTCTCCACCAGCACGTGGCATGGAATCGCCTTCTTCACGCTCTCCACGTGGCTGATCACGCCCACGCGACGGTGCGCGCCGATCTCGTCGATCACCTGGAGCGCTCGGTCCATGGCCGACGGGTCCAGGCTGCCGAAGCCCTCGTCGATGAACAGCGTGTCGAGCTCAATGCCGCCGGCGCGCTCCTGGATCACGTCCGCGAGCCCCAGGGCCAGCGACAGCGACGCCATGAACTTCTCGCCACCCGACAGCGTCTTCACGTCGCGCCGATCGGCCGAGTAGGCGTCGAACACGTCCACGTCGAGCCCCGCGGCCTTGCGGCGATCGGTCACGTCCGCGCGCAGCGCGAAACGGTAGCGGCCCTCGCTCAGCACCTGAAGCCGCGTGGTCGCGCGCGCGAGCACCTGGTTGAGCCAGCCCATCAGCACGTAGGTCGGGAAGTCGACGCGCCGCGCGTTGTCTCCGCCCAGGTCCTTGGCCAGCTGCAGCAGGCCCGCGCTGTCCTGGGTGAGCGCGTCGATCTCCGCCTGCAGCGCGACATGCCTCGCGCGACGAACGCGCAAGTCGGACAGGTCGCGCTCCGCGCCCGCGCGCGCCGCGGTCGCCGCCACCGCCGACGCCGCGGTCGACTCCGCCTCCTGGCGCAGCAACACCAAGTCCGGCGCCGCGCGACCCGAGACCGCCGCGCTGAGATCGCGGACCTGCGTGTCGAGCTGGGTGACCCGCTCCACCCACGCGTCGACCTGCCGACGCAGCGACGCTTCGACCGCGGGCGCGCGCACCGCGGCCAGCGCGTCTTGCGCCGTCGCGAACCCCTGCGCCACCAGCGCCTCGGTGACCGCCGCCAGCGCTGACACCCCACGTGCCCGAAGCGCCGCGAGCGAGTCCGCCGTGGTGGTCACCGCCGCCGCCGCCGCCGCGACCTCGGCCTCCAGCCTGCTCCACGCCGCGCGCAGCGCAAGGACCGCGTCCCGCTCCGTGGTCGTGCGCGCCCGCAGCGCGACCAGCTCCGCGCGAGCGCTCGCCAGCGCCGCCTGCACGTCGTCCACGAACCCGACGCGCGCGATCAGCGCCGCCTTCGACGCCTCGGCCGACGCCCGGTCGACCGCCGCCTTGGCCGCCGCCTCGTCCGCCGCGGCCTTGCGCGCGCGCACCAGCTCCAGCGCCTTCTCGCGCGCGGGCCGGGTCGCCAGCTGGGCCTCCAGCGCCGTCACCGCGTCGGCGGTCCGCCGCTGCTCGGCGTCCGCGTCGACCTTGGCCTGCTGCCATGACCCCACGTCACCAAAGCCTGCCGCGGCCAGCCGCTGTCGTGCCTCCTCGGCCACCTCGAGCAGCACGCCGGCCTTGCTCTCCACCTCGCGCTGAGTGGCCGCGTCCGCCGCCACCGCCGACGTCGCCGACGCCAGCGCGCGCTCCGCGTTCGCCACCGACGCGCGCAGGTCCTCGTCCCCCGCGCTGCCGTGGGCGGGCGCCGGGTGGTCCACGCTGCCACAAACCGGGCAGGCCGCGCCGTCCGTCAACGTGCCCGCCAGCCACGCCGCCGCCTGCGCGTCTCGACGCGCGCGCGCCGTGTCCAGCGCCAGCCGTGCCGCCTCCTCCTCCGCCTGCAGCCTCGACGCCGACGTCCGCGCCGACGCGCGCCGCTTCTCCAGCTCTGGGGCGTACCGCTCCGACCAGTCCCGAATGCGCTTGGCGTCTGGCGCGAGCGCGTCCAGCGCGCCCACGCGATCCCGCGCCGCCCGGGCCGCGTCGGACGCGGGGGTCAGCGCCGCCGCCGGCGCCGCGAGCTCGGCCAGCGAAGCCTCGGCCCCGACCACCGCCTGCGCCGCAGCGCCCACCCGCTCGGCGGTCGCCGTCACCGCCTCCGCGGCGCTCCGGCACGCGGTCTCCGCCGAGACCAGCGCTGTCAGATCGCCGACCCGCGACTCCAGCCCGACCTGCGCCTCCTCTGCCGCGCGCAGCGCCGCCTCACGCGCGGGCAGCGCGTCCACCTGCGCACGCGTCGCCTCGCGCCGCGCGGTCGCCGCGTCCCGCGCGCCCGTCTGCCGCTCCAGCAACGACGCCGCCTCGCCCACCTGCGCACGGAGCTTGGTCTCAGCGTCGATCGCCAGCTGCGCGAGCGTGGCACGTCGGCTCGCGTCGAGCGCCTGACGCGCCGCGTCTGTCGCCTCACGCTGGCCTTCCACCACCGCGCGCTCCGCGGTCGCGGTCGCCAGCTGCTCCACCTGACGCGCGAGCACCCCCGCCGCGTCGAACGCGGTGCGCGCCGTCTGCGCCGCCGTGTTCGCCGCCAGCTCGGTCTGCGCCGCCTGCGACACCGCGGCCACCAAGGCCGCGTCCGCCGCGTCCAGGTGCGCGTCCAGATCAGGCACTTCCGGGCCCGCGAGCAAGCCACGTCGGACCTCGGCGAGCGCCGCCTCCTTCTCCTTCACCGCGGCCAGGATGCCGCGCACCGACTCGTCCGCGCGCGTCTTGAGCCGGCGGTGCTCCTCGATCGGGAACAGGCGCTCCAGGATCACGCCGCGCTGCGAGGACTCCATCTCCAGGAAGCGCTGGAATTCGCCCTGCGGGAGCACGAGGATCTTGGAGAAGTGGTCGTGCGAGAGCTTGAGGATCTCGCCCGCGAGCTTGCGGTTGATCTCGCCAGCCTTGCCGGGGAACGGCGTGCGCACGCCATCGGCGCCGATCTGCTGGAGGGTCGTGATCTCCTCGACGATGATGCCCTCGCCGCGCTTCTTCGCGCGCGCGGTGTACGGCGATCGGTACACCTCCCACACCGCCCCGCCGCACGCGAACCGAAAGCGCACGTAGGTGCTGACGTCGTCTGCCACCAGGTTGGACCGGACCTGATCGGACGCGCGCGTGCCGAGCGGCTGCCCGTAGAGCGCGTAGCTGATCGCGTCGAAGAGCGTGGTCTTGCCCGCGCCGGTGTCGCCGCCGATCAAGAACACAGGGTCGAGCGCGTCGAACGGGACGAGCTGCTTGTCAGCGTAGGGCCCGAAGCCCTGGAGCTCAAGCTCGAGCGGCCTCATCGTGCGTCTCCGCCGAGCGACGCGCGGAGCGTCGTGAACGCCGCGAGCACGTCCGGCGGCGCCGCGCCCCCGCGGAGGTGCTGCTGGAAGTCGACGAAGTCCGCGCCCAGGTCGTCGCGATCGCGCGGGCGCTCGGCCGCCGACGTGGGCAGCCCGCTCACATCAACCACGGGGTTGTTGAGCTGGAGCAGGTTCGGGTAGCGCGCCCGCAGCCGCAGCATCGGCTGGCCCGCGAGCACGGCCTCGTCGAGCGTGATCGACAGGTAGTCGTCGCGCCACGCCTCGAACGCATCACCGCGCAGCAGCGTGTCGAGCGTGCCCGTCAGCGTTCGCAGCGGCCGCAGCGGCGTGATCCCCTTCTGCGTGGCGAGCGGCAGCGCGCCCGCGCGCACATCCACCGACAGCACACCCTTGGTGTCGCCCGACTCCGAGAAGCTGTACTGCAGCAAGGACCCCGAGTAGCGCGCGTGCGTGCCCACCGACTGCGGCCGGTGCAGGTGGCCGAGCGCCACGTAGTCGAACCCGCCAAACAGCGCGCCGTCCACCGTGGTGGCCTGACCGATCAGCGTGCGCTCCGAGTCCGACACCTTGCCGCCCTGCGCGAAGCAGTGCGCCACCGCCACCTGGGTGAGGCCTGGGCTCTGCCGCGCGCGGATCTTGCCGACCGCCGCCTCGAGCGCCGCCGCCTGCGTGGTCGGCCCGCCGTCCGCTGAGGCCATGCTGCCCGGCCACAAGAACGGGATCGCCCACACCTCAGCCTTCTCGCCCGCGGCGGTGGTGATGCGAACGGGGTGCTCGACGCGGTCCGCCTCACCCCGGATGTGCACACCCGAGCGCGCCAGCAGGCCCTGGGACCAGGCCAGCCGCACGCCGTTGTCGTGGTTGCCCGCGATCAGGACGATGGGCAGCTGAGGCGCCACGCCGCGCACGCGGTTCAGCCAGTCCCCGAGCAGCGCCACCGCCGACTCCGGCGGGATGCCGCGATCGAAGATGTCGCCCGCCACCACCAGCAAGTCGTGCGGATCGTCGACCAGCAGCTGCGCGAGCTGATCGAGCGCGTGCCGTTGGTCGTCCAGGAGCGAGCGCTCGTGGAGGATCTTCCCGAGATGCCAGTCTGACGTGTGAAGGATGCGCATGACCCCGCCTTGGGCGCCGGTCTAGCGTGCGGCGTGGCCGGGTCCAGCGCGAAGCGGACAGGATCTGTCCGACCGAACCGCGCGTCGACGAAACCTCGCTGGGTCAGGCGCCCGTGCCCACCTGACAGATCACGCCTGTTCCGCCGATCCCGCAGTACCCGCCCGGGTTCTTCCATAGGTACTGCTGGTGGGAGTCGTATCGAGGTAGTTGGTAGCGGGGAGATCGGCGGGTGGTGGTCACGGATCTCGGGGAAGTGGTCACACGACGAGGGCCCGTCACCGCGGAATGTTCGCCAATCGTTGGGCGAGCGAGAGCACCCTTGCCTCCTGCGCGTTGGCATCCCCACCGCGCGGCAACTGGCCGAGCGCTGCCTCCCGATACCGGCGCACGTCAAGGATCTCCGTCAGCCCGACGGCGATCGCTTCCCGCACGTCCGTGTCCCCGCCCACGACGCACGCCTCAAGCTCGCGACACCCGTCGAGCAGGGCGACGATGTCCTCCAGATCCTTGCTGGCGAACGGGTCGCTGACGCCACGATCTCGCCACGCGTCGAGCTTGCAAGCGAGGAGCAGGTCGGGCCGGGCCACGAGCACCGAGCGCCCCGTGACGAGCGCTCTCCGCTCCGCGTGCTCGACGACGCGTGGGTACCACCGGCCCGAGAACCCGAGCACGCCTGGGTCCTCCGACATCAGATCGACCACGACGCCACCAGGGCTCCGGTACCGACAGATCGGACCGTCCGAGTCGGGCGACCAGCCGCGCGCCCGCAAGCCCTCCTCCAGCTTCCACCACGCGACGCGAGTCACCACGCTCGGCACGATGCAGTCCACGTCGAGCGTCGCGCGAAGCTGGGAACGTCCCAGCGCATCGAGGAACAGCCCGATGGTCGCGCCGCCGACGTACACCGGCTCGGGCAAGACCCAGGCCAGGTCCGCCGCGACGGCGTCGACGACGCGCTCGATGTCGCTCACCGTCCACCCCCGAGGAGCTCGTCCAGCCGCACCAAGGCAATCTCCCGCTCGCGTGCGCGGCCGACCCGCATCACGTCGACGAGCGCCATCAGCTCGTAGAACGGCGCGCACCCCGCCGCCGCGGCCGGCACGCACGGGTGGAGCGGCTCCACGGACGGGCCGAAGTCGGAGCCGCCGTCTAGGGGCCACACGTACGGCTGGTCGCTCCGCACCTGGGACGCCAGCGTCGGCCCGGCGTGCGCGGTCGCGATCCCACGCGCCGGGGCGCCGAGGTCTGCCGGGTAGACGTACCGGACGGCGTGCACGATCAGCTCGCGCAGCGCCGTGCGTCTTGGACCGCCTTCGATAAGGAGGCCGGACCGATCCAGCTGCGCGAGCGCTCGGTGCACGTTCGACTGGGAGATGCCAAGTCCAACGGCGACCTGGGTCTGCGTCCAGTGAAGTCCGATGTCGGCCGAGGCCAGGTAGACCAGGACCGTGAAGTCGACGGGCTTGAGCATCCAATATCCAGAATCTGGTTTATGGATAGCGCGGGCATCCGGACAAGGCGAGCACGGCGGGGTCGATCGCCGAGGCGATGGGATCGATACGCCTTCGCACGCCGATCGAAACGCACCGCCAAACGGGCAGCGGTAGGAGGAGACGTCCGATCACGCCCCGGTGCCGACCGGGCAGCTCACGCCAGTTCCGCCGATACCACAGTACCCGCCATGGTTTTTCCAGAGATATTGCTGGTGGGAAGGTTTTGATACCCTTTGTACCTTTCTTATTCTGCGAACTGCCCACGCCCTACGGAAAAGTGCCCACGATGAGGACGACAGGCCCCAGGACCTCCGCCCCGTTGGCGGCATCGAGGTTTCGGACGGCGGGCGCTCACGCGCGCCGAGACCCGATGCGTGTCCGTCATGCAGAGCCAAGCTCACCCTCCGCCGACGATCGTATCGAATGTCCCACGCGCACGTTAGAGCGTCGACGCCGATGTTCACGGTAGACTCCTTAACCTTGGCACCGCCACGATGTCTGCCGATGGCGATTCCACGCCCGAGTCCATCGTGAAGCCAACCCCAGCGCCGCAGGGTTCGCCCTGAACTTGGCGATCGCGGTGTCCGCCCCGTCGATCGCAGAGGCACGCCAAGCCGTCATCCTAGACCTCACCCATCACAAGGGGTTCAGCATGCGACCGTCCCGCCCTGGCTTCAAGCCCACCGACCCCGCGATCCGCGCGGCCCTTCCCCCGCGCCTGCTCTCCGCGGCCGCCGTGACCCGTACCGGCGTGCCCGTCCGGGCCCCGCGCTGGGTGCCCGGCGACTACGTGTTCGTGCCCCACCGCGGCGTCAACGTGCCCGTGATCGGCGTCGCGTTCGACAACCGCGCGAGCCGCCCCGCGATCACGTCCCCGTGGCGCATCCAGACGGCGCGCGGCGTGGCGATGGCCGAGTCCTACTTCAAGCCCATCCGGCCCGACCGCCCTACCGTGTTGTACGAACACATCGACGGGCGCTGGATTGAGACAGCGCGGAACGACGCCGAGTAGCCGGGATGCCGCTGGCCTGCCGACCCGTGTCGAGGGTCATACAGCGCCCCGTAGGCCCCTGACTAGGCCGGATACGTGTCCGTCATACAGACGCAAGGTGACCTTCGCCGTCGATCCTATCGAATGTCCCACGCGCGCTTTAGCGCATCGACGCCGATGATCACGGTAGGGTGGTCTCTAGATCCTGGCGGCGGGGTGGTCCCTTGAACGTGGCGGTTGACATCCTGGCCCAGCTCATGCGGCTGTCGGGCAGCGCGAAGCGCGGGCGCGTGACCAGCGCCGCGCGGCCGGTGGGTCTCGGCCCGTGCGACGTGCTGACGATGGCGGAGGCGATCGCGATGCTCGGCATGCGGGAGCCCGACGCGCGCCGGTGGCTGGCGAACCACAGCCTGGTCCACGACGTCGCCGGACGCGAGCGGGTGATCGCCGGGGACCTGGCGGAGGCGATCCGCGGGACGGGGAAGACGGGGCTGTCGCCGCGAGCGGTGGCGCCGGTGCGGAAGCTGCCGATGTCGACGAGGGTGTAGGACAGCGCCTGTCCGCATGGCCAGCTACGACGTCCCGGCCGCAGACCAGACCGAACTGCGCGCTCGGGGAACCCGCGATGTCTGACCCCGTCCACCGACGCCTCGACGAGCTCGACCGCGACCAGCTTGTCGCGGTTATCCATCGCCTTCTCGACCGCGAGCCCGGCTTGGCGGACCTCGTCCAGATCCCACTGCCGAGCGAGCGCCGCCCCGTTCATCCCGAACCGGTCGCCGCGCAGGTCACGGAGATCCTGCTCACGATGGGCGACGACTGGCGTGCCTCGATGCGCGCGGAGCGTGAGCTCACACCCTTGGTTGGCCTTGGGACGCACTTCCTCGACGCGGGGGTCGTCGCCGACGCGCACGTCGTCTGGCGCACCATCGCCCTCACCGTCCTTCGGCACTACCTGTCCATCCGCGACGAGGAGAGCGAGGTCGCAGGCATCGTGAACGAGTGCGTGACCGGCCTGGGAAAGTGCCTTGACCGGACCACGGACTCCGCCGCGCGCCGCGCGATCCTCGACGACGTGTTCGCCGTGTTCCGGTGGGACTACCTGGAGCACGGCAGCTTCGGGATGGACGAGCCAGCGGCGACGATCCTTGTCGAGCGAACCACTGCGGTCGAGCGCGAGGCGATGGCGGCTATCACCCTCGCGGCGCTCCCAAGCGGAAGCCACAGCCACGCGCGCTGGCACCGCCAACACGGCGGACGCCTCGTCCTCCGTCTCGTCGGCGACAGGCTCGGACCGGTCGAACGTGAGCGCGTACTGGCAGACGCCGACCTGGACGCCGAGCGGCTTGACCTGCTCGTCGCCGCTGGCCGTGTTGACGAGGCGATCACCCTGGTCCGGGCGGCGCCGGGCAGCGACGTAGCGGACCTCGCCGATCGGCTGATTCGGCACGGCCACCGGGAGCCCGCGCGAGACGCGGTCCGCGACCACGCAGGCATGCTGTCGACGTCGAACCACCACCTTCGCTCGTGGATGCAAGACCACGACCTGCCGCTGCCGCCGCACCTCGAACCGCTCCTGGAGGCCCTCAGCAGGTTCAACGTGTGGACCGACATCGGCCGCTACAAGGCGCTGCGCGAGGCCGCCTGTGCCTCAGGTCAGTGGCCGCGCGTGCTCGACCACCTTGAAGCCATCGACGCCACGCGCTCAAAGTACCAGCCCGTTCGGGCACGGATTGCCGCAGATCGCGGCGACGTCGGGGGTGCGCTCGCCGAGCTCGACGGCCTGAAGGACAGCACCTGGCGGGCGGCGACGGAGGACGTCGCGCGATCGTTGGAGGTGTACGACGCGGACGCGGCGCTGGCGCTCTACCAGAAACTGCTCGACGACCTCCGCGCACACGGGACCGCCCACGCCAGGAAGCGGGCGGACGAGGTCGCGGAGCGCATTGCCGCCGCGCGGGCGTGGCCATCGAGGCGATGAACGACGCCAACAGACTCGACGAGGGTGGGCCGCCGATGTAGTTCTCTATTCGAATAGTGGAGCACTACATGTTCGTTCGCCGGAAACGGGGACAGGTCGCGGTCGTTCACAGCCGTCGCGTCGGCGGGCGGGTCCGCCAGCAGGTGATCGCGACGTTCGCCTCGGCCGCAGAGCTCGAAGAGACGCTGGGGCAGTTCGACATTTGGCAAGCCCAGGTCGCACGCGAGTACCCGGACGTCGAGGCGGACTGGGACCAGGTGCGCGCCGATCTGGCGCGGCACCGGCTGCGCCTGGAGGCCGAAGCGACGCCGCTGCCATCCCCCATCGCCGACTTCGCCGAGGCGCTGGCGGCGATGCTTAGCCGGACCAGCCCGGCACGCGCCGGCGACCGCGCCATGCTCGACCAGTGCCGCCCCGCTCTCGCGCGCGTCGCGGACCAACTCGACCGGGTGCTGGGCCGGTCCTCCCAACCGGCCGACCTCGCCGTGCGAGATCGCAGCGCCGACGAAGTGTTCGACGAGGGCATGGAGCAGTGGTGGTCCGGTGACCGGGATCTCGCCATCCGGAGCTTTCGCGAAGTGCACAGCCTCGATCCCCTCCACGCGGACGCGCACAACCATCTCGGCCTCGCTGAGATGGAGCTCGGCCGCCTCGACGAGGCCGAAGCGCACTTCCGCTGCGCGGTGGACGGCGGCGCCCGGCACCTCGAGGCCGACGGCGGCTTCCTCCCATGGGGCATGCTGGAGAACCGCCCCTACCTCCGAGCGCAGGGCAACCTGGCGCACGTGCTCGCAGTCCGCGGGAGATGGGACGCGGTCGCCCGGATCTACGAACAACTCCTCGCGTGGAACCCCCGCGACAACCAGGGAGTCCGGTACCTGCTCGGCGACGCGTACCACCGGCTTGGGCGCACCCGTGATGCGATTGCGGCCTACGAACGCGCGGACGAGGACGCCGGCCCTTGTTTCGGACTAGCGCTCGCACTGCTTGAGTCTGGCCGACCCGCCGAAGCCGACCGCGCCCTCATCCGCGGGATGGTGCAGAACCGTTACGTCGCGCCGATGCTGCTCGGCAGGCCCTGGACCCGCGTGCGCGGTTGGCATGGCTCAAATGTCGCCGAGCCCGAGTGGGCCGCCGACTACGTGCGGAGCTCGGGCGACCTCTGGCGACGCACCCCGCACCTCCCGAGGCTCGTGGCGGTCCATGGCCACCCGGCCGTTCAGGCCCAGCTCGCAGATCTCGATGACTGGATGGTCGCGATGGAGGCCGCCCCGAGCGGCGAGGCGCGCCGTGAGCTGCTCGCAAGCCGCGAAGCGATCCTCGGGGCCGTGAGCATCGCGCGGGTCGAGCGTGCGCTCGCTGGGGAGCCGTGGACGCCGCGTCCCCTCGAACCGCCGAGTCGGTTCGCTCGGGGTGGTGCCTTGGTGGTCGATCTCCGGCACTGGCAGCCCGACGACGGCGATCCCTACTCGTTGCCCGCACCCGTACGGCGGCTGGCGACGCACGTCGGCGGCATCGTCACGGCCGTGCTGGAGCAGCGACGCGCAGACCCGGTCGACACTCGCGCGGACTGCCGACGTCGCCCGGGTCGGCACCCATGCGGCGGGAGCATCCGAGCACAACTCGTCGAGGACACCGTGGAGTGGGCCTGTCCGAGGTGCGGCGACCACGGGTTCGTCACCGGGTGGTCAGGGACGATCTGGGATGCTGGGAACGGGTGACACCGAGATCGATGGCCTGCGCTACGCAGCGTCCAGCGAGGTCGTCGCCGATCTGCTCGGCAGTCCCCGTCGTGGGCCCGCGGAGGCGGAAGCCCTCATCACGTGGATGCTCGCGCACCAGGACGAATGGCGCACGTGATCGCCCACTGCGTGCTACCCGAGTCCCACAGCAACACGGTCCTCCGAGGCATCGCTTGAGCCAGATCCCCGCCGCCGAATCGCTGACCATCGAGTTCAAGTCCGACATGAAGGGCCTGCCCAATCGCGACCTCGTGGAGGCCGTGGTTTGCTTGGCCAACACGGACGGAGGATCGCTGTACCTGGGCGTAGAAGACGACGGCACGGCCACCGGCCTCCACGCCTCGCACGCCAACGTGACGGGCCTCGGCGCGCTGATCGCGAACCGCACCTCGCCCGCGATCGCCGTGACGGTGTCGACGCTCGTCATCAGCGGCGTCTCCGTCGCCCGCATCGACATCCCAAAGGCCGCGCAGCTCGTCGCCACCCGTGACGGCGTCTACAAGCGCCGCAGGCTCCAGCATGACGGACGCCCCGAGTGCGTTCCCTTCCTGCCCCACGAGTTCGCGCATCGTCTGTCGGGGCTTGGCGTGGTCGATTCCTCCGCGCTGCCGCTCACCGGCGCCACGCTCGCCGACCTGGACCCCGCGGAGCGCGCACGCCTCCGTCAGTTCGTCGAGCGCTTTCACGGCGATCGGGCCTTGCTGGAGCTCAGTGACGAGGAGCTCGACGGTGCCCTGGGCCTCACCACCCGTGTCGACGGCGTCAGGGTGCCCACGCTGGCGGGCCTGTTGCTGATCGGTCGAGACGAGTCGCTGCGACGGCTGGTGCCCACGCACGAGCTGGCCCTCCAACTCCTTGATGGTGAGGAGGTTCGCTTCA
>CANJMY010000033.1 GCA_947475315.1 Pseudomonadota bacterium
CAAGATCGCGCAGCAAGCCTACGACGTGGACAACAGCCCGGAGGCCATGCTGAAGAAGACGGGAGAGTTGGGGGCACAACTGATCAAGAAGATCAAGCCGGCGATGATTGTGAAGGACCAGGCGCTCCGTGACCTCTTCCTGGAATATGTAGATAGCAAAGAGCTCGCCGGGGACGTGGTCCGCCCCGCCATCTTGGTTGCCGCAGGCAAAGTAAAGGATGCCGCCCTGCGGTATGGTCCTGGTGACGCTTGGAACGTGGGGGAACATGGTCGAACTATCTTGGCACACTTTCAGAATGGGTCTACGCGCCTGTCGCCGTCGGCCTACAAGGCGGCACTCGGGTATATCCAGGGCGGCCAATTTCAGATGGTTTGGAGTACGTCCAGCCAATCGGTTCTGGGCCGATTCATGCTAAACAAGGAGTACCAGGTGCGCTACGCCGAGCAGGTCCTCGGAAAGTCCAAGATCAAGAAGCTCCTGGGCCTGTGAGGCTCGGCTCGCCGACGCGCGGACCGGCCATCGGTCGCCGGGGCGAGCGGCGTCGCGCGCGCACTGGCTCCACGTCGGCCGCCGGGCGCGCGGCGCGGCCCGAACGTCGATGACGAACCGACGCGACCCGCGCGGCGGACCCGGCCACCGACGCAGGCCACGCCAAGGCTGGCCACAAGGAGGGCGCCGCGGGCGGGTCGCGTCGGGCGCGCCGCGCCCGACGCGACCTTAAGACCGGGCGGCCTACACGTCCCAGTCTGCGTCGGCGGCCGCGGGCTCCGCGTCCGAATCCTCCGAGGCGTCGTCGTCGGAGTCGCTCGAGTCGTCGGAGCCGCTCGAGTCGTCGGTGTCGACGCCAAGGCCCTTGTTGAGTCGACGCGCGCACTCGGTCGTGAGCGCCTCGGCCTCGGCGCGGTCGACGAACGTTCCAAGCATCTGCTGGTTTTCGTCCGCGTCCGTCTTCATGACGACGGAGAACATCAGCTTGGCGTTCGGCTGCTGCGGCCGGTCCACGCGAATGGTCAGGTACTTCACGATCTCAGGATCCACGCAAAACCCATGCGGCAAAACAACGAGCATGTCTAAACTCCTCGGCAGTGTCCACGCGCGTTATCACGACGCGGCGGCGTCAGGGAGCTCAAGCGAATGGACGGCTACTTCATTGCGATCGTGGTGAACAACGCCCCGTCGAAGGAGGACCAGAAGGAACGCCCTGGCGTGTGGGTGCAGGTGCGCCCGGTGTGGGGGCCCAACCTCCAGAACCTGATCTGGGCGCGCGTCCTCCAGCCGATCGCGTCGCTCAACGCCGGCGTGGTCTGTTCGCCCGAGGTCGACGACGAGGTGGTCGTGCTCGGCGGCACATCGGACGGCATGGAGCCGATCGTGATCGGCGGCGTCTACACTGAGACGCGCAAGCCCCCGACGCTGCAGGGCAAGAAGGACGAGGTGCTCCCCTCCGTGCGCGGCTTCGTGACGCCCGGCGGCCTGGACATCACCGTCGACGACACCAAGGACAAGGAGGTCATCCTGGTGCGCGTGCGCGGCGACGCCGAGGGCACCACCACCAAGGATCTGGTCTCGCTGCAGTTCGCCAAGAAGGACGCGGAGCTCACCGTGGTCGCCGGCAAGGCCACCATGACCGTGATGAAGGGCGCGCTCGCGATCGAGGTCAAGGAGGGCGACGTCACCATCAAGACCGGCAAGGGCAACGTGACCCTGGACGTCAAGGGGGACGCGTCCGTGAAGGCCGGCGGCAACGTCACCGTGAAGGGCAAGGAGATCAACATCAAGTGCCAGTCCGCGGTCAACATCGGATGAGCGACGACGAGCTCGGCCACCTGGTGCGGGCGCTCCGCGCGGACGCAGACTGGTTCCCCCGAACGACGGATCTGCGCCAGCCCACCCAGCTTGCCCACACCGACTCGGTCCTGTTCGGGCGCCGCGGCCTGTACCGTCCCAACGTGGCCATCCACACCTTCCAGCGGTTGGGACCGGCCCGCCACGCGATCGCGCAGCGCACCGTCGCCGGCGTGATCGAGATCCACGCGCCGTTCGCCCCCAAGACCGACAAGCCGTCGGCCGACGCCAAGTCCGGGGTTCGTCGGACGCCGGGGCTGCCGCCCAGACCGTGACCGAACGGTCACGACACCGGCGCTGCGCGGCGCACCCTGCGCCATTCGGCGCTGCTTCACGCCCTTCTGGCCCCATTCACGGATCCACGACAGGCGTGATCTGGGTCCGTTGAAGTCGGCGTCCGGTGACAAATAGGAGGCGAAAGCCAAATAAAGGGGAAGCCCTTACTTGCAAGCGCCTTGCAACTGGGCAAGACAGCAGCGGCCGAAGTCGCGCCGCTCGGGTTGGCGACGCGCTCATCATGAACTCAGCAGGGAGTCTGCATGCCCTCGTACCGCACGCCAGGCGTATTCATTGAGGAGATCAGCTCCGGCCCCCGGCCGGTTGCTCCCTCCTCCACCACCGACACCGGCTTCGTGGCGATGATCACGCTGCCCAAGTCGGTGGTCCCCGGACGGGGTCGCGCGGAGGGCATGTTCCTCCCGGGTCCCGACGCGTCCCCCATCCTCGCGTGGAACCGCGCGCTCGCCTTCCGCTCGCTCGCCGACGCGGCGGTGGACGCGGCTCCGACGATCGACGCCGCGGCGACCGACGCCGACGGCAAGGCCAAGAAGCCCGCCGCCCCCAAGGCCCCCACGGCCGGTGGCGACAACCGCTTCAACCAGATCGTGCACGAGTTCCTGAACGGCGCCTGGACCGTCTCCAGCCCCGTCAAGGACCCTGAGGCCATCACGCTCCGCTCGGACGCCGGCAACATCCTGCGCGTCCCCGCCAACCGCACCCTCCTGTCGGTCAAGACCGCGCCGGACGGCTCCAAGGCCTGGGACCTGGCCTGGGGCGCCGACGAGCAGAAGGTCGTCGAGCTGATCAGCGGCCGCGCGCTCGCGCAGGACATCCCCCACAAGGGTGACCTGCCGTCCGTCGACGCCGCCGGCAAGCCCGCGTCGATCGACCCGGAGGCCATCCACGATCGCATGCACAGCACCGCGCCCGCGATCACGAACATGACCGGCTTTGAGCAGTGGCGTCGCCAGTTCGGCGGCACCCTGTTCCAGCAGATCCTGCTCGACGCGAACAAGAAGCTCTCCACCTCGCAGGCCGAGATGATCTGGGCCACGCTGCCCGGCACCGCCCGCGACGCGTGGGACCGCTGGCTCCGCAGCCACCCGGGCTTCCGCCGCCTTGAGATCGCGCTGATCGGCTTCTTCTCGAACGGTGGCTCCACCGCGTACCTCGCGTGCGGCGTGCAGACCGCCGGCGCGGGCGGCCCCGCCAAGCGCGCCTTCCTCGAGAAGGCCTTCGACGGCGCCAGCGCCGTCGCCATGGTCGTCGCCCCTGGCCTGGACTTCTCCTGGCAGCAGGCGATCCTCGAGTACGCCGGCCCCAAGGGCCGCGGCGACATCTTCGCCGTGCTCGAGACCCCTCGCTTCCTCGCCACCGAGGCGCCCCGCGACGTGGAAGTCGACGACTTCCGCTGGAGCAAGGGCCACGGCCCGTATGAGATGGCGAAGCTCGAGTTCCTCTCCGAGCCGTCCACCGGCGAGATGCGCTTCCTCGGCTACTCGGCCGACGAAGTCCTCGACCGCTGCACCCCGCGCGATGACTCCGGCTTCGGCGGCACCTACGGCCCCTGGCTGATCGTGGAGAACCCGCTCTCCACCGGCGCGCATGATCGCTACGTGGTGGCGCCCCCCGGCGGCCACGTCGTCGGCCTGATCGCCGGCACCGACCTCCGCGCGGGCGGCGGCGTGCACAAGGCCCCGGCCAACGAGCAGATGCTCGGCGTCTCGGAGCTGGTCACGAACATCTCGGACCGCGAGCAGGGCCCGCTCAACATGAAGGGCATCAACATCATCCGCCACCGCCCGGGCGGCGGCATCCGCATCTGGGGCGCCCGCACGGTCGCCGCGGATCCGCTGTGGACGTACATCAACGTCCGCCGCCTGTTCCTCTTCGTCGAGCGCTCGGTTCGGGACGCGGTCCAGTGGGGCGTGTTCCTCCCGAACAACGACAAGACCCGCATGACGCTCCGCGAGACCATCTCCAGCTTCCTCATCCGCCTCTACAACGAGGGGATGCTGGACGGTGGCAGCTGGCAGGAGTCCTTCACGGTCAAGTGCGACGCTGAGAACAACCCCGATGTCGACGTTCGCTCGGGCCTGCTCACGTGCGACGTGTCCATCCGTCCGGTCTTCCCGGCGGAGTTCATTCGCATCCGGTTCCAGCAGTCCGCCATGCGCGTCGAGTGATCCCCACCCTTCAACTTTTGCTCCAGGAGGTAATCCATGGCCATCTCGTATGACCTCGCGACTGACAACTACATCGGCTCATACAACTTCCAGGTCGCCATCGACGGGATCACCGACATCAACTCCGAGTTCGTCACGGTCTCCGGCGTCAAGTCGAACACCGAAGAGCTCGAGTTCATGCACGGCAACGATCCGTACGTCCGCAAGTCCGCGGGCCGCCTCTCCTACGAGCCGGTCACCATGGAGCGCGTGTACAAGGGCGTCGATGACTTCTACCGCTGGCGCCTCCAGGTCGAGGCCGGCAACATCGAGCGCAAGGACGTCACCATCCGCATGATGAACGCGGGCTTCCAGGTCATCCGACAGATGACGCTGGCCGGCGCGTGGCCCGTCAAGTGGGAGATGCCGGACATGGACGCCACCTCGTCGCGCCCGGCCATGGAGCGCATCACGCTCTCCGTCGACCGTGTTCGCGAGTCCGCGCCCTAGTCTTGCGTTAGCTGACGCCACTGGAGGTACGGCATGACCGGACCGAAGCCGACATCCTACCGCGAGAAGGTCGTCCTTCCCGTGGGATGGGAAGAACCCGATGGAACACTCTACCGGGAGGCTGAAGTTCGTGCCGTCACCGGCGGGGACGAGCTCTGGATCGGGATGTCGCAGCAGTACGCTCGGCATCCCAATGATCTCGTCTACAAGACGCTGCTGCTCTCGCGTACGGTGACCAAGCTCGGTCCCCGTACGTCCATCACGCCAGCGGAGATCAGCAGCCTCCATGCGCTCGACGTTCGGGCCCTGGAGTACGCCGTCTACAAGCTGACGTACGGCGAAGAGAATCTCCCTCCGGAGGACCCGGCTTCCCCGGGGGGGTGACACTGGCCTATCCCGTCGAGATGATCCGTTCGGAAGTCGCGTTTATCGCGTACCACTTCCACTGGAGTCTCGCGGAGCTGCTCGAACTTCCGCACCGGGAACGAGTCGCGTGGGTAGGCCAGGTCAGTGACATCAACAAGCGGATCCTCAACGAGAAGTGAGTCGCCGCGGTGCTGCCAAGGACGTCGACGTTGAAGCGGACCACGAGGGCATGGACCGTTCGGGTGGGTGTCGACGCGACGACGCCGGACCCTGTCGTGTTTCCGACGGTGGTCGTCGTCGGAGTCGCGCCTGCACGCTCGCCCCGACTCGTCGACGCCTACCCGGCCTACCGGGTCGGATCGCTGAGCGGGCGGGAGCGCGAGGAGACGGTCGATCACGTCCGCCTCTCCCCGGGCGTCGACCCGTCCGCGCTGCCCGGCCTGGAGTCGCTCTACCCGTCGCTGGTGCGCGACACGGTGCGCATCCTGCTGGCGGCCGGCTGTCCGACGATCGACGTGGTGCTCGCGCGCGCCCCCAATTTGACGCCGTGGGACGTGAGCGCGCCGGCGGCGGTCGCGCTGCTCCGGCCGGTGGTCGAGGCGCTGACCGCGGTGCCGGTGCTGTTCCCGGACGCCGCCGGCCCCGCGCGCGTGGGCATGGTCGAGGCGCCGCTCGACGAGCGCCTCGGCAACCTGGTGGAGACCGTCCGCCTGTGGGCGCCCACGCTGCGCCGCGCCTACCAGGTGGGCGTGGTCGAGCTGCCCCAAGCGCCCGACGAGCTCAGCGCCGACGCCCTGGAGGCGATGTCGCGCACCGACGTGGTGGCCTGCGTGTGGGAGGGCGAAGGGACGACGCTGCGTTCGCATGGCTGGCGCAACCCGGCCGCGGTCGTCGGTGGCCTGATCGCCACGACCTCCTCGCCCGCGGCGAGCCTGATCGGCCGCACCGTCAAGCTACCCCCGGGCCGTGACCCAGGCGTCGGCGGTCGCGCGCTCGAGCTGGGCATGGAGCCGCTGCGCCGCACGGTGCCGACCTCGATCGAGCACGGCGTCGCCAAGGTGCGGCTGGCTCGCACGGGCGACTCCGCGGAGCTGCTGACCGAGCACGCGCTGCGCGGCCTGCCCGGCACGTGGCCGGCGCCGCTGATGCACGCGGTCAAGCTGATCCACGATCGGCTGATCTTCGCGTCCAACCTGTTCGTGTTCCGCGAAGCGAACGGCGCGCAGGCGTTCCTGCTCCAGAGCGCGCTCCGCATGGCGCTGCGCGAGTTCGAGGACGCGGGCATCCTCAGCGGCCCCACCGCCGACGAGCCCGCGCAGATCCAAGTTGGCTTCCAGGGCGGCCCCAACATGCCGAGCCTGATCGCGAACGTGTCCGCATACGTCCGCCCGTGGGTGCACAAGCTGGAGCTCCAGCTGGCCGTGCGCCCCGGTGACTCCGTCCGGTCGGAGATGTCCGCATGAGTGACGTGTTCGCCATGCCGATCAACTTCGCGCCTGGCGCGGAGACCCTCGAGACCCTCGTCCACTCCACCGACTCGTTCCACGTGATCATCGGCCTGGACCCGATCGGGGCGTTCACCGAGGTGACCGGCCTGCAGGTCGACAACCCGGTGTTCACGTACGAGGAGATGGGCCGGAACCGCTCGCCCGTGCAGCTTCCCTGGGATGGCGCACGCAAGGGCGGCGAGGTCACGCTCAGCTGGGGCACCATCATCCGCAGCCGCTTCTGGAATTGGTTCCAGGCGCAGACGCCGTTCTTCATGGAGCGGCAGCCGGTCTTCATCCTGCACCTGTCGCGCCGCAACATCCCCCTGCGCGTGTTCGTGCTGTGGGACGCGTGGCCCAAGAGCTGGCATTACTCGGACCTGGGCACCAACCAGGTCACGGTCGAGAAGGTCACGCTGGTCTACGACCGCATGTTCATGCTGGACACGGCGCTGCTCGCGCTGATGCCGGAGCTGACCAACTCGATCTCGACGAACGACGTCCTTGACGAGGTCGACAACGAGTACCAGGTGCCGCCCAAGTCGCCCGAGTACACGGGCACCCCGATCGCCACGGCCGATTGGGTCTCGGTGAACCACCCCGGGCGCGTCAGCAAGCCCGCGCCGTGGCGGCCGCTGGATGTCAAGAAGGATACGGAGAAGGCCAAGAAGAAGGAGACCAAGGCGCCCCCCCCGTACGTCCCGCTGGACGAGGAGTACAGCGGCTTGGCCGGCACCTGGGAGACCGAGGCGGTGCCCGAGGAGTACATGTCCACCGCGGGGATCTGGCCCGGGCTGGACGGCAAGAAGGTCTACGGCGCGGCCAAGAGCGCGGTGGCGGCCGCCGCCGCCGGCGGTGCGGACGGTGGTGGCGACTCGGAGAGTGGCGCAGGCGCCAGTGGCGGCGGCGCCTCGGGCGGCAGCGGCGACGCCGCGTCCGGCGACGGCAAGGCCGTGGAAGAGGAGGACGGCTGATGGCGTTCGACCCCTCATCGCTCAAGCGCCTGATCGGCATGACCGAGAAGGCCACGCTCAAGTCCCTCGACGCGAACGCGGACTCGTTCGAGCTGCAGTTCAACCCTGAGAAGGGCTCGCTACACCTGACGCGCAGCATCAACTGGTCCTTCACACAGGGCCTGGACGCCCAGAGCGCGGGAGGAGACGCGAAGTTCAAAGGCAGCGAGGCGGACGAGCTCTCGTTCGATACCCTGCTCGACGACACCACCGGCGGCGCGGCGGCGTACGCGGCGGCTGCGGGCAAGTCGGCCTTGGCCCTCACGCTCACCCTGGCGGTCGATCAGTCGACGACGCTCGTGACCAACAAGCGCCTGCTCGCGCTCAGCGGCATGGACCTCGGCGTCGGCGCCGCCGACGCCGTCGCCGAGGCGCTCCTCCGCACGCTGAGCCGCTCGTCGGTCCACAAGCAGATCAAGAAGCTGTACTTCCTGACGACGAACGACGCCGAAACGGGCGCGACAAAACGTCCGAGCGTCGTGCAGTTCAAGTGGGGGGACTTCGACTTCGTCGGCGTGATCAGCCGAATCAACGTGACGTACCTGGTGGTCACCGAGGGCGGGTACCCGAAGCGCGCGAAGGTCGGGATCACGCTGCGCGGACGCAGCTTCGTGGGCGGCATGGGCGCCGATGAATTCCTCCAACCCCCCGACTGGTCACGACCGTTGAGCTTGCCATGACCTTCGCCATCGCCGTGAAGCTGGGCAGCCTCAACCTGCGCGACGGCGACGACTCGATCACCCTCGAGCGCGTGGAGTACGTCGAGTCGATCGACGACCTCGACGCGCTCACCGCGGAGTTCTCGGTCTCGTCGGACGACCTCGGCGCGCTGTGGCCCAAGATCCAGCCGAGCGTGGTCTACACGGTCCAATTCTCGAACCTCAAGACCGGCAGCCCCAAGGGCGCGGCGATCAAGGGGACCGTGGTCGACGTGCAGTTCGAGCGCCAGGGCGCCAACCGCTGCCTGGTCACCGTGATCGGGCTCGAAGACCTGTGCAAGCTGCGCGGGAGCGCGGCCGAGGTCGCCTGGGAGGACGCGCCGGACAAGATCGTGAAGGCGATCGCGCAGGCGGGCGGGCTTACGGCCGACGCGGACGCGTCCAACGTCGTGAAGTACCGGGTGGAGCGCGGCGGCATGGACGACGCGCGCTTCCTCAAGGTGCTCGCCAGCAAGTTCCACTACCGGGTCGGCATGGTGAACGGGAAGCTCGCGTTCAAGCGGCGCAGCGTCGTCGACGCCACGGTCGACGTGCGCGCCGCGGACATGGACGACGGCGCGCGCATCGGCGCCTCAGTCGACGGCCTGGCCACCAAGGTCACGGTGTGGGGTCGCGACCCCAAGCAGAACGGCTGGTTCTCCGAGATGGTGACGAGCGTGCCCCGCGGGATCAGCGGCACGGACATGGGCACGGCGCTCGCCAAGAAGGTCTACAAGAGCGCCGAGGTCGAGCTCCGCGACGCGGGGTGCCCCACGCCCGGCGCCGCCCAAGAGCGTGCCACCGCCGAGTTCCGGCAGCGCGCCGAGCGCTTCGTGCGCGGCCAGATCGACGTGAAGGGCAACCCCGACATCCGCACGGGGACCGACATCAACCTGCTCGACAGCGTCTGGCCGTTCAAGGGCAAGTACCGCGTGCGGCAGGTGCGCCACATCGAAGACATGAGCGGGTACCGAACCTCGGTCGACATCTACTCCGACAGCCTCCCCAGGAGGACCTGACCCATGGCGCACACCCGCGTCGACCTCGCCCTCTCCCTCGTGCGCTCTGAGCCGTCCAAGCTCGAGGCGCTCGTGGACCGCGTGCGCATCCTGCTCGAGACCAAGCCCGGCGCGTTGCCGTACGACAAGCGCCTGGGCTGCGATCTCGACGCGCTCTCCCACGGCGCCGTCACGGCGTCGCGGCTGGCGGAGACGCAGGGACGCATCGACGGCGTGCTCGCGCGCGGCCTGCCCGACGGCGTGCACGGCGGCACCGAGGTGCGCGTGATCGACGTCGTCGCCGGCACCGCCGCCGGCGGCCCCGTCCCCTTCGCCGAGCGTGCCCTCGCCTCAAACGGCGCACGCGCCACCCTCGCGGTGCGCGTTCAGCTCAACACCGAGTCCGGTCCTGTCACCCTCGACGCCAACCTGGCTCGGTAGGTCTCCATGCGTGTCACCCCACCCGATGCCCTCAAGATCGATCGAGACGAGCTGCTGCGCGATGTGCGCGAGCGGCTTGAGGTGCGCGCGCCTGCGCTCGCCGCCTCCCTCGACGCGGCGCACCCCGCGTGGATCCTGCTCCAGGAGTCCGCGTGGATGGTGGAGCGGCTCACTGAGAAGCTCGACGCGTGGCCTTGGGCCGTGCTCCAGCAGTTCGCCCACCTGCTCGGCGCGAGTGTGCGCCCCGCGGTGCCGTCGCTCGGCATCATCACCATGGAGCCCGCGGAGGATGGCATCCTCGACGTGAGCGCCAACCCGGCGCGTTGGCGCTTCTTCGCCAGCCAGAACGAAGACCGCGGCCTCGTCGAATTCGCGCTCGCCGAGAACGGCGCGCCGCTCTGCGTGGCGCGCGTCGCAGGCCTGGCGCGCCTGCGCGACAGCGAGCTGTGGACGGCCGACGACGGCGCGACCCGCTCAGAGGCGACGCCCGACGCCACCGCGTGGTTCGGGTCCGAGCAGCGCGCGTCCGTGTTCGCGGGCGAGGTGTTCCGCTTCCAGATCCGCGCCGCCGACGCCGTGCGCGTGGAGACCGAGATCAACGAGGCGATCGCGCGCATGCTCGAGACGCGCGATCCGGGCTGGTTGCGCTTTGAGGTCACGTGCCCCGACGAGCACACCGTGCGCGTGGAGGCCACGATCGACGTGACGCTCCCCAACTCCACCGCCGACGCCGCCGATCAGGCCGACGTCATCGCCGCCTGGCGCCCGCTGGACGACAGCAACTGGACGCCCAGCGTCCGCATCAGCGACCACCCGGTCCTGCCGTGGAAGCTCCGGGGCGCGCGCCCCATGCGCACGGACGACGGCATGATGCTGGTGCCCGGCGTACCTCGCAACATGCTGCGCAACGAGATCCTCGTGCGAGACGCGCGCCCCGCGCCGCCCGAGATCCCCGACGCGCTGTGGAACACGCTCGCGCACATGGACAAGCGCCTCGCCGCGCTCAAGCCCACCGTGTCGCGTGGTGTCCGCGCCGCGAACGCAGATCCGGCCTGGGTCGACGACGCCTTGCGCGGCCGCGCCTGGGCGGCGGTGGAGCGCTCCCCAGACCGCAGCTACGCCTACGTCACGCTCGACGCCACCGAGGCGGATCGACGTCTTCGGTTCGCGTGGGTGGTGGAGCCAGGCGCGCTCCCGCGCGCGGAGGCGTTCGGCCGCTACGAGGCCGCCGGGATCCTCCCTGGCGGGCTGGACGTGACCCCCGCGTGGGACCTCACGTTGCCCAACCCGTCGGCGGGCGGCCTGTCCGCCGTCGTGGCGTTCGACGTGGTGGTGCCCGGCGGCGCGAGCGGCGTGCTGCTCGCGATCGACGGCCCGGCCAAGGGCGTGCTGCTGAACACAGCCCTCGTGATCAACGCGCCGGTCGTGCGCGACGGCCGCGGTGCCGTGGTGTCGCGCGCGGTGCCCGAGCCTGTCAGCATGCTGTTCGAGGACATCGTCACGCCCGCCACGCTCGAGCAGCTGGCGACGAGCGGCCTCCCCGCCTCCGCGGCGCGCGCGCTGCGCATGCTCCCGTGCTCCGTGCTGATGGTCGACGGCACCACGCCGCTCGTCAACTTCGACGGCGTCGACGTGGACGCGGTGCAGGGCATCGTGACGCTCAACGCGCCGGACGCGGTCGGTCGAACCCATACGCTGCGCCGCGGCCAGCAGGTCGAGCTGCGCTGGTACCGTCGCACACAGGCCGCGCTTGGCAACGTCGGCGCGGACCAGATCAACTTCGCCGAGCAGGCGATGACCACCCGTCCGCGCGTCGCGCGCGTGACCAACCCCCTGCCTACTTTCTGGGGCCAGGATCGCGAGCGTGAGGAGGACGCGGTGCTGCGCGTGTTCGGCCCGCAGACCGGCGTCCCCGTCACACCCGCCGACTGGGAGCGGCTCGTCCGCGTCGAGCTTGGCGCGCGCGGTGAGGACTGGACCGTGCGGGTGTGGGGCTACGCCGAGCGCACCCTGCTCTCACACGATCTCTGGCCGCCGCACGACATGGGCGTCGAAGACCCCGAGCGCGCGCGCCTCTCCAAGGCGCTGCAGACCGCGGGCGCCGACACGCTGCTCGTCGTCGTGGGCCCGGAGTCCGGCGTGCTCTCGGACGTGGATCTCGCTCACGCCAAGCGGCTCATCCGCGCGCTCGTCGCGCGTTGGGGCGCGCGCA
The DNA here is from genome assembly GCA_947475315.1 of Pseudomonadota bacterium. Taxonomy (GTDB): domain Bacteria; phylum Myxococcota_A; class UBA796; order UBA796; genus CAIOSP01. The sequence goes on from CANJMY010000033.1 coordinate 12,016, forward strand.
CCGGCGCCGTCCGCGACGCCGAGGTCACGCGCTACTGGCCGCTCACGCTCGAAGGCGAGCATGACGGTGTCACGCCGTCGTTCTCGCCGCGCGAGTCGCACGGCACGCTGGTCGATCCGCTGGGCCGCCGCGGGCCGGTGCCGCGCGTGGCGCTGCTGCTGAACGCCGCGATCACCAAGGTCCACGCATGACCGGACCGCACCTCCGCACCGCGCCCATCGAGTGGGCATGGCGCGCCGCGTCAGGCAGCCTGCACGGTCTGCGCTGGGTCGATCTGATGGTGGAGCCCGAGCGTCCTGAGTTCTCGCGCTCCGAGGACGGTGACGCCTTCCGCGGTCCGGCGCTCGACGCGTTCCTGCCGCCGCCCATGGTCGAGGCCGCCGCGGACGCGTCCGATCGCGGCGAGCCGACGGCGCTCGACGGCCTGGCGCTGCTGCTGGCCCGCGCGTCGTGGATGGTCGAGACCCGCTCGCTGCTTTGGACCAGCGGCACGCCGATGCCTGAGATCCTCACGCGGCTGGTGGAGTCTTACGGCATCGACGTCGAAGCCCATCGGAATGACCCTTCGCTCCTGGTGAACCTGCGCGCGCAGCTGCCGACCTGGTACCCGTACCGAGGCGACGCGCACCGCGCGATGAAGCTCCTCGAGAGCGCGCTGGACGAGGACCTGGGCGTCACCATCGAGCCCGACAGCTCGGACGGCGAGGCGTTCGCCTGCCATGACGCGTCGTGGTGGGCCACGCGCGGCGCGGCCGCGGGCACCCTGGTGATCGAGGGCGGCTTGACCCGCTTCGCGCCCGGCACCGAGCCCGCCTGCCCCGTCGAAGACGTTCGCCTGGCGCCCCACGCCGACCTGTCCGGCCCGTCGCGCGTGATGTTCCGCCTGCTGCCGGCCTGGACCACTCCCCGCCTCCTTCCCCAGCGTGATGCATGACCGAGATCTCCCGTTCGATCTTCCGCCCGCAAGAGGGAGCCGTGCTCGACCTCGCGAGCCTCGCGATCGTCGCTGAGCAAGCCTCCGAGGCACACTCGGCGTGGCTCAGCGCACGCTGGCCCGGCGCCACTGGCCTCATCCTGGACGGCTTCGAGGTGGACGGCGACGTGGCCCCCGTCGGGCCGCCCGGCACCGTCCGCCCGGACGGTATGGTCGGGCACGCCACCGTGCGCCCTGGCCGCGCGCTGATCGCCACGCGCGGCGGCGCCTTCCACGTCGTCACGCTCGACGCGCCGATCGCCGTGCCCTGGCCCGACGTCACCGGCCCGCAGGTTCGGGGCACGCTGGTGCTCTACGCCACGCAGACGGCGGAGTCCGGCCCTGGCGGGATCAGCGTCGCGCGCGAGCGGCTCACGGTCCAGCTCGGCTTCCTCAAGCCGGACGCGCCCGAGTCCTCGCACCTGCTCCCGCTCGCTCGCGCGATCGGCAACAGCCAGGACTGGACGACGGATCTGGCGCGCATCCTACAGCCCGAGCACCCGGCGATCCGCCAGCTGCTCAAGCGCTTCGAGCGCCTGGAAGAGACGGTGTGGAACGCGGAGCCGGAAGGCGCCGTGTGGGACCGTCAGGTGTTTGGCCGCAGCTGGGTCCGCTACCAGACGGTGGCCTCCGCGGCGATCCAGGCGGCGGTTGTCCAGCTCTCCACGCACTCGCTGACGACGCTGGAGCGCGCGCGCCTTGTCGCCACGCTGCGGCAACAGCTGGAGCGCTCCGTCGAGCGCGCCGCCACCGAGCTGCTCCAGATGATCGCCCCCTCTGAGGCCACCGGTCCGTACCGCATGGTCGCGGGCATGTCGGCTTGACCGATCTGCGCAACGTACTCGGCTTGCGCCGGCTCCGCGAGACCATCGCGGAGCAGGCCCTGCCCGTCGTGGCTTCGGCCGCGGCGTGGTGGTACGCGCGCCAACTGTTGATGCCCCCCTCGGTGACGCGCCCGCTCGCGCCGCTCGAGCTGCTGCTGGTCTTGGGCTGTGTGGCGGCGACCATGGCGTGGCTGACCGCGCGTCAGCTCACCGTGCTCAACATCCGGCGACCGCGCGTGCACGTGCTTTGGGGCTTGGGCTCCGCGACGGTGGCGATCGGCATCCTCTCTTGGTCCGTGACCCGCGGCTTTGCGTCGTCGTGCACCCAGCTCGGCGGCAAGGTCGAGACGGTCCAGGCCGTGATCGTGCAAGGCGCCAGCTTTGACGGCGGCCTGATCTGCAGGGTCAACCCGGTGCCGGACAACGTGTACCTGCCTGGCACGCTGCTGCGCGCGGCGTGGGACGGCACGGTGCCGCCGCTCTACGTGCTGGTGCTCGCGGCCATCGCGGCGCTGTCGGCGCTTGGCCTCCGCGAAGCGCGGGTCGCGCCCTCCCGCCTGGGCATCGCCATGGCAGAGGAGCTCTGGATGGCCCCCGCCGCGGGCTCCAAAGCCGTGTTCGGTGGCAAGTCGGACGGCGTCGTGCAGGCCTGCGGCAACCCCACCCTGTGGGGCGAACCCTGCGGCCAGCTCTACTCGGCCGAGCACACGTTCGAGCCGGGCGACTGGTGCATCCGCTGCGCGCAGGTCTTCCGTCGCTCCGAGCGCACGGTCACGTTCTCCGTCGTCAGCCTGTTCAGCGCGGACATCGACGTGCTCAACGGCCTGGAGCGCATGGACGCCACCGCGTGGTCCGCCGATGAGGCGCAGCCGCCCGACGCGCGCCTGTCGGGCCAGGAGCGGTGGGTCCGGCTGGGGCAGATTGAGGTGCCGGAGGTGGTCACGGTCGCGACGCTGCTGCAGCTGGTGATCGAGAGGCTCGACGCGTGGGGCAAGGGGGCGCCGCCTGATCAGGCTCCGGCGTTCGCGCTCGCCAAGAAGCGCGCCAGCCGCCTGTCGTCGTGGATCTGGATCGGCCACGAAGAGAACGCGCTCACCTACGCGCGGCCGACGTCGCGCGCGCTGCTCGCGGTGGGCCCGACGCGCCTGAAGGACCTGCCGATCGAGGGCGGCGAGCGCCTGGCGCTGCAGCTCGACATCGGCCTGCTGCCGCTGGAGCTGCGCACGGCGTTCCGTCAGACCTTCTTGGACCCGACGCGCCCGCCGCTGGTGCAGAACCAGAAGCAGGACGTGTGGGTGCCTGTCGCGCCGCCGCAGGGCGTGCCGGAGGGCCTGTGGGTGCCGCGCGTCGAAGGCGATGCGCTCCGCGCCTGGCTGGCGCTCGATCGCCTGCGCGCGGAGGACGCCCGTGGGGTGGTCAGCCCGCGCCCTTACATGTTCCCCGAGCTGCCGTTCGCCGACGCCCCGGTGGAGGAGGGTCGCCTGGACCTTGTCCGCATGCCGCTGCGTGACGGCAAGCCCGTGTTTGAGCGCGCACCCGGCACGTCCATCGCCGAGTGGGAGTGGATGGAGGAGCCTCACCTCGAGCTGCTCCGGCAGCAGGCGCTCGTCCTGGTGGTCACATGATCCGCCTCCTCGGACCGGTCCCGTTCGACACCGCCGCCGCAGGCCGCGCGGCGCGTTCGCTGCTCAGCCGCCTGGCCACCGCGCCCGCGGAGATCCCCGTCGGCCAGGGGTCCCTGCCCGGCCTGTACCTGGTGATGGACGACTCGGGCGCGCTGCGCGGCTTCTGGGTCACGCTCGGCGCGTCCTGGCTGGACGAGGGCACGGTCGGCGGCGTCACCCCGCCGTTCGCCAAGGCCCTGCTCGACGCGGCCACCGAGGAGCTCTGGTGGGCGCGCTTCCAGGTGGCGCCCATGGTCTTGGGCGCATGGCGCCCGCTGATCATCGTGGAGTGGCCGGCGAGCTTGGCCGACCGATCCTCCCTGGCGCCCCCGGGCGTGCCCGCCGAGGTCGACCCTGCGGCCGACCCGACGCGCCGCGGCCCGTCGCGCTGGCTGGTCCCAGACGGCCTCGAAGAGTCTGTCGCGTCCGAGATCCAGCAGGCGACCAGCGCGCGCTGGGCTCATCTGCCGCCCGCTCGGTCCCTGCTTTGCATCGTGCGTGGATCGCTGCGCTGGACGCGCGCGGTGCACGAGGGCCGCTTCGAGCTGGTCTACATCGCCGAGCCGGAGGCCGAGGGCCTAGGGATCGGCTCGATGCCCGCGTCCTGGACGCGCGACGGCCTCCCTGCGGATGAGTGGGTCGAGATCGCGTCCGGACAGGCCACCCGCCCCGAGGGCGAGCACCAGCTCGGCCACCCGCTCCAGCTGCCGGGCGGTCGCATCGGCTTCCCGATGTCCGGCTGGCTCAGCCGCGAGCTCGACATCCACCCGTCGCGCCCGATCGACGCCGCGGTCGGCCAGCTGGTGTCGCGCGACACGCGCAGCCAGGTGCTCGCCCAGGCCACGCTGGCGGCCGCGGTGACGGCGTGGGTGCTGATGGGCACGCTCGCGTTCTCCGGCGGCCTGCGCTGGCTGTCGCGGCCCACCGTGCAGGGCGCCGCCCCGGCGCTCGAGCCCGCCGCGCAGCCCGCGTTCTCGGTCTGCTCCGCCGACCATGGCCGGTTCGTCGACCAGCTCTCCTGCCAGGTCGAGTACATCGCAGCCGGCGGCGAGCCCGGGAAGGCCAGCTGCGCCGACGCCCGCCACGAGACCGACCTTCAGGCGTCCTGGTGTGGCCTGCGCGATCGCACGCTCGACGGCACCAACGCGCCGTCCGGCTACCCGTGGGCGGACGCCGCGGCGGCGCAGGCCTGCTTCGAGGTGCTCGACAAGCCTTGGGAGTACGCGCTCGGCGGCATCGGCGACACCGTCGCCAACCCCGGCAAGCTGCTGGAGGACCCCAAGCTGCGCGTGAACTCGCTGGTCGAGCTGGTCGCGAGCCTGGACGCCGGCTGCAACGCCTACCGCGAGCGCATGGAGAAGCTGGTCGACGGCGCGATCCTGGCGGCCCACGTGGGCGGCGAGGACGGCGAGGCCAAGGCGCTGCAGGACCAGGCCTTCGCGGTGGCGACGCAGGGCCAGTCGCCCACGTCCAGGCTGTGCATGGAGGCCGGCCGCAGCCAGCCTATCGAGGCCTCGACCGAGCTGTTCGGCCTGTGCGGCGCCGACTCCGCCGAGGACAGCTGGCGCGAGGTCGTGCCCTGGCGCGCGCTCGGCGGCGAGCACCCCCACGACGTGCCTTCGGTCATCGACCGCTACGTCGCGGCGCGCTTCGCCGCGGCGCCCCCGCGTGAGGGTCGCTGGGCCTGTCACTCCCTGCTCGCCGCCAGCCTGGGCGGCGGCGTGAGCCCGGGCGTGTGGGATCAGGTCGTGCCCGCGCCGGAGAGCTACCGCAGCGGCGGCACGCGCAACCAGCTCGGGCTGGACTCGTGGATCTTGGCGTCGCGCACGGACAACCCGCCCAGCGACGTCTGCTGGAACGAGGTGGCCCGCATGTTGGCGGCCTACACCCCCGCCCACCCGCTGCTGTCCGAGCCCAAGCCGGACGGCTGGCCTTCGGCCGAGCAGCAGGTCTGCGGTCAGGTCTGCGCCGACTACTTCCACCTCGCCAAACCCTCGTCCGCTTCGGGCGGCCCGCTCGCGTCCACGGCCACCGCGTGGGCGACGCCCGGCTCGGACCTCGCCGCGTGCGTCGATCGGTCTGCCCCGGGCCTTGGCCGCGCGGGCGGGATCGACGACCGCTTCGACAAGCTCGCCATCCCTTGGAACCGCGCCCGCGACGGGTCTTGGGTGGCGCCCGAGTACGCCGACGTCTGCGCGTTCAACCTGCTCGCGCAGGGCCTGGTGCCCGACGTGCTCCCCGCCGATCTGCCCGCCACCAGCTGGGCCGGACAGTCCGTCCCCGGCAGCAAGATCGCGGGTGGCGTCACCGGCGCCGCCGCCCAGGCCGCCGCCGCGCTCGTCGAATACGGCCGCAACCGCAGCTCCGCCACCTGCGGGCGTGTCGCCGTGCAGTGCTTTGTCCGTCAAATGCTCGACGTGACCGGCGATCCCTCGCTCGGCCCACAGCTCTGGCCCGAAACCTGGAAGCGCCGCGTGGACGACCTGAGCCGCGCGTCCTCCGACGATCTGGCCGACGAGCCATGGTGCCGCGTGATCCGTCCGTTCCTGCCGGTCGACGGGCGACTGCCCGAGGGTGAGCTCGACTACCCTTGCGTGGTCGGCGTCACCGAGGCCCGCGAGCGCGTCGCCCGCGCGGTCAACCGCTTCGCCGCCGGCGTCACCGAGGGCGCCAAGCCATGATCGCCATGCTCCGCCGCCTCGCCATCTCACCAAGGAGCAACCTCGATCTACTCGCCGCCTGGGTGGCCACGGTGGCCGTCCACACGGTGGTGCCGGACGAGGTCATCCTCGCGCGGCTCGACTTGGTGCCTTGGTTCACGCTGTGCATGACGCTCGTCGCCGTGCTGCGCGCCCAGCCGCTCGGCGACCCGCACCACCCCTCGCTGTCGGTGCGTCGCGCGTCGTGGTCGGGCCTGTTCGGTCGGGTCGGCTACGCGCTCGCCCCGATCGCCACGCTCCTCGTGTACGACGCGGCCGCCGGTCGCGCGGATCCCTGGGGCACCGACCTGCTGACGCCCATCGCGGCGGCGGCGTGCTTGGTGGTGGCGGTGCTGCTGACCATCGGCAACGCGCAGGGGTTGACCTCGTGGAACCCGCCGGGGCCCAACACCTTCGTCGTGTGGACGCTGCGAGGCCTGCTCTTCCTCGGGGTGGTCGTGGTCCTGGGGCACTACAACACCGCGCCGGTCACGCGCGGGCCAGGCGCGACGGCCGCGGCGCTGCTCGGGGCGCAGTTCCTTGCGCTCGGGCTGCTGCCCGACCGAATTCAGTCCTACCGTCAGCGCCGCGCGGCCGGCCGCCGCGACGGCAAGATGCACAACCCGCCCGCCTTCCGCTTTCTGCTGGCGGCGTTTGGCCCTAGCCTTGGGCTCGGCCTGCTGATCGTCGTGCACGACGCGCTGGGGATGACGATCAGCTTCACGCAGTCGACCGTGGTGTCGCTGCACGTGTTCGCGTGGGCCGCGGTCATCTGGCCGCCGCGCGTGCCGGTGGCCGTCAGCTGCATCCTGCACGAGGTCGTCCCGTCCGGCGGCGGCGACCCCGCGGTGGGCGGCACCAAGGCGTCGTTCGACCTGCCGGCGAAGGGCGCGCTGCGCCTGGACCCGCTCGCGATCAAGCGCGTCAGCATCCTGCACCACTGGGTCGTCCCCGTGCAGGACCCGCGCATCGAGGACTTCGACGATCCGGTGCGCCTGCTGTGGTCGCGCCCGTCGCTGCCGCTGCCCTACCACGTGCTCGGCGAGGCCACGTTCGAGCCGGACGACGCCACGCAGCTGCCGCAGTGGCACACCATCACCATCCGCCTCGACGAGCAGCGTGACGTGGGCCGCCTGTCGGACGGCAACGTGCAGACCCGTCGCTTGGCCGTGCTGCGCCCCTTCCCCACCCGCGGCCGCGGCGGCGCGCGCACCGTGCGCACCTACCGCTGGGACAAGCGCGTGGCGCCCGGCGCGCTTCAGGTGGTCGACGCCACCACCCAGAGCATCGAGCTGCGCAACGGCGACCTGCTCGTCCTGTCGACCGAGGGCGTCGCCCGCGCGTTCGAGCTGGAGATCGCCGCGCCGATCTTCGCGTCCGATGAGCTGGCCCACCGCCGCGGCCCCCACCTCGAAGACTACGTGGGGGTCTCGTGATCTCGCTGCTGTTCTGGATCACCGCCGCCACCGCAGGCGACTGGCGTCTGGTCGCCGCGTACGACGCGTCCGCCGTGGCCACCGTCGCGCCGGAGGAGCCGCGCTTCGTGTGGCGCCCGGTCGACGAGATGTCGACGTCGTGCGGGCCGGCCAAGAGCCCGGACGGCCTGGGCATGTTCGAGGCCGAGACGGTCGCGAACGGGCTGGCGCCGACGCTCGCGCTGGTGCTGGAGCGCACGGTCCACCAGGGCGAGTCTGCGTCGCTCTCTAGCGACGACGTGCGCGTGTCGATCGGCGGCATGTCGACCGATGGTCAGGAGCGGCGCGTGCTGCTCCACCCGATGGTCGAGCCGCGTCACCTGGCGATCGAGATCAAGGCGCCGTCCGGCACCGAGCGCTTCGGCCAGCTCGTGCGCACGCAGCTCGAGGTCGAGACCTGTCTGGAGCACAAGGTCGGCCGCGGCTGGACAGGCCAGGACGCCGTGCGCCTTCGCCAGGCCTTCATGCTGACGCCGCCGCGCACCATGCTCGCCAGCCGGAAGTACTTCGGCGGCGAGCGCGACCCCGTCCCCGCGCTGCTGGGCCCGCCCGACGCGTGCGTCATCGGCGCCGCGGACACCACCCGCGCCACCATCGGCCGCGGCGAGGGAAGCCTGACCCTCGTCCCGACGGACGTGTGGGGCGCAGCCCTTCGCGCGTGCGACGTCACGGCGCTGACCGGCGCCGTCATCCCCTCGACTGAACGCCTCCTCCCGCTCGCGCTGACTGGCGCCGGCGCCGCTGAGACGCGCACGGCGCGCTGGGAGCACCTGGAGGTGTTGATGGGCAGCGACGTCGCGGAGCCCACCGAGGCCCAGGTCCACGTGACCCTGCGCTACGCCGACACCTGCCTGTTCGACGGCCCGCTGTTCCGCCCCGGCCAGAAAGCGGCGCTGGAAGATCTGCTCGCCAAGGTCCCGCACCGCTACCCGGTGCTGCACTCCGACCTCGTCAATCGCGTCGTCCTGATGGTCCCCAACTGGCAGCTCGTGGAGGCGCTTCGTCAGATCCAGGCGCCTGACCCGGACACCGAGTCCGACCTGCCGCCCGCGGGCGTCGCCGACGCGGTCGGCTTCCTGCTCGCCAACCCCGAGCACCTCTTCGTGCAGGTTCGCCCGACTTCGCACCCGTCGGACGGGTCGTGCCCCGCGCCCGACGCCGCCGCGGAGGACGCGCAAGTCGAGCAGGCCGAGGTGTGGTCCAACCTGGCCGGCGTGATGCGTTCGCGCACGCTGGGCCAGCCGTGGGGCTACACGGTCGGGCTGCTCGCCGGTCGGTCGTCGATCGTGCTCCCTCGCGCGCAAGCACCGACCTGGGCGCAGACCCTCGCCGCCCAACGCGGCACCGAGCAGGCCGCGCTGTTGATCTGCCTGTGCGTCGTGTTCGGCGTCCTCGGGATCGGCCTGCGCCGCGTCCCGGACCTGTGGGCCCGCATCCCGGTCGAGCGGGCGTTCTACTGGCCAGGCGTCGCCAAGTTCATTCCGCCCGAGGCCGAAGTCGGTGCCCCGCCAGAGGCGGAGGGATGAGCCAGCCCCCCCCCTCCGGCAAGATCGACCCCCGCACGATTGAGCGCCTCGCCAAGGCGCTCGCCGACGCGCTGGAGGCCCGCATCGCCGCCCTCCGCAAGCACGAAAAACTCCGCAAGGACGCCTAGTTGCCTGTTCGCAAGCCACTGCTGACCAAGCCGCGGGTGATGCTCGCGACGCTGCAGAACCGCCAGGGCGGCTTGCGTGTGTCGTGGACAGGCTCGCTGACGGGTGCGCGGTGGAGCTCGTTGCTGGCCATGGCAGCCAAGCGGTCGCCGCTCGCGTCGATGGCGCCCCGACAGACCGACCAGGAGCCGGGTCAGCTGACGCACCGCGGCGGCATCACCACGATGCGGGACGAGTCGGCGTCCGTCCAGTCGCAGACGCTGATCCCGGCCGAGCCCACGGCCGCCGGCGTGGCGATGACCGGCTTTGTGAGCATGCCCAAGGGGGCGTCGGCGCCAAGCGCCCCGACCCAGCCCAAGCTCCCCGAGTCCATCCCCATCGTCGTCGTTGTCCCCCGGCCGCCGCCCCAGGAGACGCCGGACCCGCCGCCCCTGCCGCCGCGTCCGCGTCTCCACGCGAAGTCCCCGCCCCCGCCGCTGACGCGTCCGCGCCGGCAGGCCGACCCCCCCGTGTCCCCGCCGCCGCACGGCGCGAGGGAGACGACCACGCCGCCTGGCCCGTCCGCCACCACGCTGCGCCCCGGGCCGACGACCACGCAGTCCGGCGCTCCGCCCGTGGGACCACGCCCGGTGCCGCCGCCCAAGCGCTTCGGGCCGTTCCGACGCCCGGTGCGCGCGCTGCTGTCCACCGCGCCGCTCCCGCTCACGGGCCTGGGCTCGTCGCCGCAGCAGCCCCCCACGCTCGCGCCGCCGATGCCGCCTGCGCCGTTGGGCGTCGGCCCCAAGCCTCCGCGCCCCCCTCGCCCCCGGCGCCCCCGCGACGTGCGCGGCCCGGTCGACGCGCCCCCGCTCCCGCAGACGCCGGAAGGCTCCTCTTCGTCGCCGCTGCCGGTGACCCGCGAGCGCGCGAGCGCGACGACGACGCCGCCGAGGCTCCCGCCGCGCATCACCGAGCCGCTGCGGCCCACGCCGCCGCCGCGCCTGGGTCCCACCGCGCTCGGCCTGGCGTCCACCCAGGTCGGCGCAGATCGGGCGCTTGGCCTCGTTCGCCGGCACAGCGCCTCGCTGCTGGTGCGCTCGCGTCGCGATCCGAACCGCGGTCCGTCGCCCCTCCCGCCCACGCCGCTGACGTCGCCGCAGGGTCTGGTCACGCCTCAGCCTCGCGATCGCACGGAGTCGACGCCGCCGCAGGGGCTCGTGTTGTCGCCGACCGATCTGGTTCGGTCGCCCACCCCGACGCCCACTTCTGAAGGCTTCGGGTCTCGGCTGCGCGCGGCGACGCTGCCGCTCAGTCTAGCGCCCATCCTCAGCCGTGGTGCGAGCCCCACCCAGTTCCGCTTCTCGCCCGAGCTGACCACGGTCGTGCCGACGATCGACCCCGTGACGCATTCGCCGTCCCCGCAGCCGCTGCCCACGCGCGCGCCTACGCTGATGGAGCGCGTGCGCGCCATGGTGGGCGGCATGGTGAGCGGCCAGCCGCCCCCTCCGACGATCAAGACCGCGTCCGAGCAGCTGAAGGAGGCGCACGCGCTCTCCGACCGGCTCGACGAGGTCGTGAAGCGTCTGCCCAAGACGGTGGTCGGGCAGGGCCCGACGACCGCGCCCACCGAGGATCGGACGCCCGGCCGCACCACCGGCGCCGAGGCCCTTGCGCAGGCGCACGAGCTCTCGGACCGGCTCGACAAGGTCACCGACTCCGTCCACGGCTCCAAGCCGGCGCGGATCGGGCTCAAGCGCATGGCGCGCGGCAGCCTCCTGACACCGTCCGCGCTGGTGCTGGGATCGGTCGGCCCGCCCAAGACCATGCGGAGCATGGACCGTCAGGTGATCGTGCCGGAGCAGGTCGGCGACTCGCCGTCGAGCACGCCGCAGGCGCCGCCCGAGACCGGCGCCGTCCGGCCCGCCCCCCGCCCGACAGCGCCGTGGCGATCAGACTCGCCGACCGACTACACCTCGAGATTCTCACCGCTGGAGCCATACGCCAAGCAGGCCTTCAAGCTCGCCAAGCGGGCCACCGCCGCGTGGTGGCCCACGTGGAGCCGCGTCCCCAAGCGTCCTCAAGCGATCGACGTGCTCACCGGGCGCTTCGCCCGCGCGCTCTACATCGCCGACCTCCGCGCGGAGTTCTCACTGAGCAGCCGGCAGAGGAGCCAGCTCTATGAGTTTGAGGAAGACGAGGCCGCCGATCTGCACGAATTCGGCAGCAACCTCCTGCTCGACAGGGCCCTGGACCGTCCCTTCAAGGGCGAGATGCCCGAGGAGCCGAAGCCCAAGCAGGGAGGATTGCGCGGCGCCGTGGGGAGCCGTTCGACCGCACTGCGCACGTCCGGCATGGGCACGCCGCGCCTCATGCGCGACACCGAAACGCGGCACACGGTCATCCCGGACGTCCCCGCGTCCAAGCTCGACTCGGGCGGAAAGCCCGACGGCAAAGTCGGCGAGTCCGACAGCAAGAGGCCGAGCGCGGTTCGTTACGGGAGTTCGGCCCACGCGCGGTACGATGGACGTGCCACGGTGCTGGCCGATTGGCGCAACAACCGAATCGACAACAAGGACTTCAAGAAAGACCACGAGCTGGCGCGGAAGGCGCTGGAAGACCTGAACTACGAGGAACAGGTCAAGGGCAAGCGACCGGAGACGCCCGAACGCAAGCTGCGGAAGAAGCTCACAGAGATCCTCGACTCGGACGACAACGCCAAGACCCTCGACGCAGAGATCGACGCACAGACCGACCTGCGCCCCGCGGAGCGCGTCCGGTGGCACCGCGCGTCCAAGCTCGGCGAGCGGTCTCACAAGGCCTGGTGGCCCACCTGGATCACGCGCGACGTCGTGGTCACGTGGAAGAAGCGTGTCGTCGACGGGGAAGAGCGTGAGGTCAGGGAAAGCCGCCTGCAGGCCGCCCCCAAGCGGCCCAGCGTGCGATCGATGTCCGCACGCTACGTGCGCGCGCTGGAGATCGTCGAGATCCGCGCCAAGCCGAAGCGCACGGCGGACGATCAGCGACGGCTCATGGACCTCACCGACGAGGAGGACGCGGAGCGCGCCAAGATGGGCAGCTGGCTGCACCTCGACCTGCTCCTCAAGCGCCACAGCGCGCGAGACGGGGCGTCTATCCGAACGTCGGTCGAGCAGGAGTCCGACGATCCCGACGCGCCGTCCGTCATCTATGACGACGTCGAGCAGATCGTGCTCTCCTCGCGCAAGCGCTCGTCCGACGGGACCGCGCCGCCGCGCCCGACCGCCCAGCAGATCCCGCCGGTGCCCACACCCCCGCCGGTCCCCGTCGAACAAGGCGGGCTCGAGCCGGACGCGCAGTCCAAGCTCGCGCTCAGCCCCAAGACGTCCACCGCGCCGCCGCGGCCCACGTCTCCGCCGCCGACGGTGGACCAGCTCCTCTCCGCCATGGATGAAAACACGCTCGCCCGCCTTGTCCAGCGCGTGCTGGACGACAAGCAGGAAGGGAGCGCGGTGCTCGCCAGGGCGATTGACCTGCTCGAGCGTCGTGCGCGCTTCGGCGCGCTACGGGAAGTCCGATGACGCCCTTCTGTTTCCTGTTCCACTCCATCGCCGCCCTCGCCGCGGACCCAACGCCGGCCCCGACCTCGGTCGCTCCGCCCGTTCGCGTGGTCGGCTTCATGCAGCGTGAAGGGGGCGGGTGCGACAACCGCACCGCCGCGCGCCTCGGCCTGTGCATCGACGTCGTGGACTTCCTCCCGCTGAAGGAGGCCTCCGACGGTCGTCCGCTCGACGTGGTGACCGACGCGGCGCTGCACAACCTCGGCCCGCTGTACGCGCACATCTGGGAAGACGTGGCGATCCGCTGGGGCGCGCCCGACATGATGCAGACGATCCGCGCCGACGGCTACGTCGCCCTGCCGGAGACGTCCGCGGTCTGGAGCCGCATCGTGTCCGACGGAGACGCGTGGTCCATGCCGCGCCCCGAGCTCTACCTGGGCGACGGCGCCTGGCAGTCGGTGGACCCGCGCCCGGACGCGCCTCGCAACCCGAGCACCCTCTTCGCCGCGGTCCGCGTGGCGTCGCCGTCCGGGCAGGTCACGCCAGCGCCCACGTCGGTGCTCGACGGCCGCTTCGCGACCCGCCTCGGCCACGGCGGCCGCCTGCACGACTTCGACCTCATGGACGCCGACCCGACCACCTCCGGTCCGTTCTTCGAGCAGATGTTCCCGTACAGCTACTCGTCGAGCCAGCAGAGCAAGGACGACGAGGTCTACGGACCGCGCGATCGAATCCCGTTGATCGCGTTCCGCTTCCCTTCCGGCGGGCTGCCCACCGGCGACGCGTATGATCAGGCCTTCCAGACGCTGGAGGTCGCGCCCGATCTAGACGCCGCCGCGCGCCTGGCAGCCGCGCACTTCGACGAGTTCACGCACACGGTGTTCGTCCAGACCGCGCAGTTCGCGTTCGAGGACGTCACCACCAACCAGATGCGCGTGCTCGCCGCGCTCACCGCGATCGCCACGCCGCCCAACGCGCTCGACGTCGACTCCGGCTTCTCACGCGACCTGGTCGCCGCGGCCCGCTACGAGACGGACACCCCGGAGGAGGTCTCCGCCCGCCTGGACGCCATGCCGACGCTCGGCCCGGCCAAGGATCTGGCGCTGCGCAAGGAGCAGATCCCGCGCGTCGTGCTCGACCACTGGGTGCCGTGGCTCGCCGAGCGCATCCACAACCGGCCCGAGTTCATCTCTGAGCTCCAGGAGAAGATCAACGCCGAGCTGGGCGCCATGCTGCGCTTCGGCGCCGAGCCGATCCCCGACATCACCACCACCGAGCGCGTGAAGTGGGTCGCGGCGAACTTCCTGCCGGGTGAAGACCGCGACGAGCTGGACGCGCGTGTCCTCCGCACCGCGCTTGAGCTGCTCTACCGTCGCACCGACGACGACCTCCGCGCCCGCGTCGAGGTCTGGATGCTCCAGGACCAGGTGCGCTACGCGATCGCCGCCACGTTCGACGACAGCCAGCGCGCCGCCCCCAAGGAGGTCGCCAAGGCCGCCACGGACCAGTGGCAGAAGGTGCTGGGCATGCACGGCTACGCGACCAAGCCGCGTCCGCAGGGCCTGGGCGCGGTCGATGCGCTGTCGGTGTGCACCACGCGCGACGGCGTCGCCGCGCTCGACGAGCCCACCTTCGGCGCGATCAACGTGGAGCAGCTGGTCGAGGCGCCTGATCGCCTCGCCGGTCAGGCCGTGCTGCAGGCCGTCGCGACGCAGCTCCCCTTTGTGTTCGTCGACGACCCGTCCCGCGCGCCCACGGTGACGCGCGTGATCGGCCTGGGCAACGGCGACGCGCTGTACCGCGTGAAGTGGCGCCTGTGGACGGGCTGGCACCTGCTGTGGTCCGTCGCCGACGGCCCCGATCACACGCAGCGCCTGGTGCTCCGCACCGCCGCGATCTGCGACGACACCGTGCTCGCCGCCACCAACCTGGTGCCCACCGTCGTGCGCGCCGCGCTGCTCGCCGGCAACCTACGCCCCACGACGCCCGAGCTCCCCGGTGACAACGACCCGCGCAAGCTCACCTCGCCCGTGCAGGACGCCGACGGCCTGGCCGACCAGCTCGGGTCGACGCAGGAGCGCGCAGCCGCCGCCCAGAAGAAGGCGGACGAGGCGCGCGCCACGCTGGAGAAGCCGCCGCTCGAGGACCTCGGCGCCAAGGCGCCTGCGTTCGGTCCGGACACCTTCGAGATCCCCACGGAGCCCATGTCGCCCGCGGCGACCTGGCTCCAGGGCCTCGTCCGCGAGCGCCTCCGCGCGCTCGGCGAAGGGGGAAAGCTCGCCGTGTTCGTGTTCGACAGCACCCGGCCCGGCGCGCGACGCTCGCTCCCGGACCTGCTCCCGCGCACGCCCTACACCCGCGAGCAGGCGCTCGCCGAGCACGGCACCGAGGACGGTCGAACCGTCCAGACCGCCGCGTGGATGTGGTACTTCGGCACCAAGCGGCCCGAGCCCGTGCAGCTCTCGCCGGCGTACCGCGCCTCCGAGTCCGTCACGTCGGCCGACCGCATCCCCCGCTGGGAGCGCCGTCACGCGCTCGACTGGAGCTTCGGCCTCGGCGCGGGCGCGTTCCCGTTCCAGCGTATCCAGTGGATCTGCGCGCCTGACGCCGCGGCGAACCCAAACTTCGCGGGCGACTGCGCGGGCGCGCTGCGGACCGCCGGCGCCACCGTCGACCTGCAGGGTCTGGCGACCTGGTGGGCGCTGGACCAGCCGCGTGTAGGCCTGGACGTGGGCCTGGAGGCGCGCCTCGACGTCCGGCCCCCCGGCATCGTCACCTACCTCGGCTCCCCAAGCGAGCCGACCTCCAGCCCCGCGACCATCCCCAACCTCGCATGGGCGCTGCGCTTCCAGGCGGGGGCGCTCGTCGGGTTCCGCTTGGCGCCGCTCCCCACCCCCACGCACACCCTGTCGGAGAACGGCAAGGTGTGGGGCCCGACCAACCCGGCGGGCCGTTCGCTGCTTGGCCGCTTCCAGTGGGGCGTGCGCGCAGGACTGCTGTTTGGCCCAGGCTTCAACGGCACCGAGGGCGCGGCGGTGTCCGAGCTTTGGCTGGCTTGGAGCGCGCGTCGCGCACGCGGCCCGTCCGCCACGTTCACGCCGTACCACCCACTCGTCACCGTGGGGCCGTACGTCCGCGCGGCCTACGGGTTCCCGCTGGCCACCGCGAATGACCGCCAGCTCGTGCTTGACCACAGCTGGACGGCGTACGTGGGCCTGCGCACCAACCTGCGCCTCAAGAAGCCGGTCAAGCTCCCGGAGGCCAAGAAGTGAACACCAGCACGCTCCCTCAAGTCAGCCGCACCATCGACCTCGTGCGCACCGGGCTCCACAGGTTCATGGGAGACACCCTGCGCGCGGGCGGCGTCGACCTGCCGGTCGTGGGCGCGCTCACCCCGGGCGCGTCGCCCTCGCTCGTGCTCCTGCCCTACCAGATGGTGCTGGAGTCCACGCCCACCAACTCCGCGGCGCCGATCATGCCCGTGACGCAGGAGAACCTGAAGGACGCACTGCCGGCGGCGTGGCGTCGCGCAGGCCTGCTCATCACGCGCATCCTGGTCGACACGTTCCCGGCGCGCCCCACCAAGGGTCCGGGCGTCGGTCCGGTCGATCCGACGCCGCTGCTCAGCGCGCTCCCCAAGCCCATCGCGGACTGGTACAACAAGGCAGGTCCCGACTGGGTCTTCGATCGCGACGGCGCCCGCGCCCGCCTGCCGATGATCGAGTGGCAGAACGCCTTCTCGCTGGCCGTCCGTTTTGTGTCGATCGTCCCCTCGAGCGCAAAGCCGATGGCCGATCTGGACGGCTTGCAGCTTCGCGCGCTCGCGCTCGTCGCGGCCGGCGTTCGCTTGGGTCGACACTTCCAGGTGGAGGAGCCGCCGTTCGCGACCAAGGGTCCGCTGCTCGACCTCATGACCGCGTTCACCAAGCTGGATCACGCGGACGCCGCGGAGCTCGCCGAGGCGGTCGCTGCGATCTCGCGCCCGCGCGATCTCACGGTCGGCCTGGCGCCGCACCATGATCTGTCGGACCAGGATCTGGCGCTCATGATGCGCGCGATGGACCTGCCGATGCAGCCGGCGATCGTGTTCTCCATGCGTGTCGCGCTGGGCGCCGGGCCAGAGCTCAACTACGGCGCGCTGCCCCACATCGGATCCGTCGAGGGGGCTGGGCGATGAAGCAGGTCCTAGAGTGTATCGAGCCGCATCGGCGGCCCTCGCGTCGCACGATCGCCATCGACACGACGACCTTCGTCGGCCTGTACGCGCTCGCCAGCACGCCTGCCGGCCCCGAGGCCCTGCGTCGCACGGCGCTACGTCCGCGCGGCGAGGACGCCCCCACCGGCGCCATGCTGATCGCCTGGCTCACCGCAGACTCCTCGGGCCTGGTCGCGTCTGAGGTCGCGCCGCGCGTCGTGTTCGAGCTGGAGCGCGCCACCACGCGCCGCCAGGTGATGTCGGGCATGCGCCTGCCCGTGAACGGCCTGTATGAGTTCACGCTGCCCGACGGCACGCGCGGCTCGATCGGCCTGGGCCTGCAGCGGCGCCTGGATCGCGGCGGCTCGATCAGCGTGGCAGGCTCCGGCACGCGCCGCAGCCGCGCGGTCGGGTCGTCCGACGACGGCTGGTGGGTGCTGACCGAGGCCCCCGACCTGTTGTCGATGGGCGCGACGCTCGCGTACAACGCGTTCCTCGACTTCTTCAAGCGGCTGGGGATCAACCAGGAGGTCATGACCTTCCTGGTGGGCGTGCTGATGTCGTCGGCCGTGCTCGGCTACGTCGCGTACACGCAGTACTCGGCCGCCGGCGCCGCCGACGCGCGCGCGTCTGAGGCCGAGGCGTCGCTGGCGCTCGCGGAGTCCGCGCAGGGCGCGTCGCTCGCCACCGAGATGAGCTGCCTCGACGATCGCCAGTCGCTCGTCGCAGAGCTGGGCCGCAAGAACGAAGCGAAGGCGCTCCAGGCGGAGGAGGCGCTGGCTCTCCCGCAGGCCCGACAGAACGCGCTTCAGCTCGGCGGCGTGCGCATGACGACCCCGGCGGTGCGCAAGCTCGACGCCATGCTCGAGCCCACGCTCATCGCGAGCGTGCAGGCGCAGATGGCCACCGTGTCGCCTGACGCCGATCCGGCCCCCTGCCTCGCGCAGGACGCAGCGCTCGGCTCGGACCTCCCTCGCTACCTGCTGCTCTGGCAGAGCGATCCCAAGCTCACCTGCCCGATGGGCTACACGGCCGAAGAGGGTGGCGTGCGGCGTTTGGGTCGGTGGGGTCTCTCCGACCGTCTGGCGCGCGAGTACGGAAGCTCGGGCCACAGCGGCACCGGCACCACGCCCGAGGCGATCGAAGGCCTGGTCGCCGATCCGCGCCTCGAAGATCGGTGGTCCTCGTTCACGCTGGTCGCCGCCTACCGCGACATCCTGGAGGCGCTGCTCCGCACCAAGCGCACCGACCGACCGCCCACGCTGCCGGCGCAGTCGCAGCTCTGGGCCTTGGCGCTGCTCGACGCGTTCAACCGCGTCCCCTCGCCCGCCGACGGTGTGCTGGACGTGCCCGCGAGCACCTGCGTCGACCGTGCGCTGGTGGAGATCGCCGGGGGCGCGCAGCCGGCCGCCCCGGGCACGCCGCTCATGCCCGACCTCACCGCCGTCGCGGTGGGCGCGGTCACGGTCGCGCTGACGCCCACGCCGGGCTGCGCCTGGCCGAGCGACGCGCTCGTCTCCGGATCCAAGGCCGCGCTGCAGTCCGCTGCGCGGTTGGCCGTACTCGACAAGAAGAAGCCTGCGGGCGACAGCGCGCCGTGAGGGAGACCGCATGAGCAACGAACCCGAGCTGACCCTCGCTGATCTGGGCATGGACGCGCTGTCGAGCCGCGCGCTCGCCACCCTGCCGCTGGTGCAGGTGGCCTGGGCGGACGGGACCATCCAGGCCAAGGAGCGCGAGCGCGTCCTGCGCGCCGCCGACGAGGCCCTCGGCTTGGGTGAAGAGGGCGCGCGGCTGCTCCAGGACTGGCTGCTCCACCGCCCGTCCGACGCGTACTTCGCCGCCGGTCGCCGCTTGCTGCGCTCGTTCGCCGTCACGCCGCGGTCGGGCTTCGACGAGCCGCTGCTGCGCAAGGTGCTGGCGCTGGCCGAGGAGGCCGCCAAGGCCGCGCGCGGCTGGCTGAGCTGGTTCGGGATCGGCGCCGCTGAGCGCCGCGTGATCGAGTCGCTGCGCGCCGAGCTCACCGCGCAGAGCGGGCAGATCGCCGTGCAGCCCAAGGCGAGCTCCGCGCACAGCGCCACCATGATGGCAGGCGACGACGACGACGACCGCAGCATGGTGGGCGTGTTGATCGTCGGCGAAGGCGATGCGCGCCGCAAGCTGGCCATCCCGGCCGAGGGACTCATCCTGGGCTCAGGCCCCAAGGCGAACATCGTCCTCAACGCCCGTGACGTCGCGCCCGAGCACGCGCGCGTCTTCGAGCGCCGTCGCCGCTTCTATGTGCTCGACCTCGGCAGCAAGACCGGCACCTTCGTGCGCGGCGAGCGCGTTGGCGAGCGACGCGTCCTCGGCGGTGAGACGATCACCGTCGGCGGCACCACCGTGGTCTTCAAGATGGGCCGCCGCGAGCCGACGAACGCCTGAGCGCGGCCGTCAGTCCTCGCGGACCTGCACCCAGTCGGTCTCGGCGAAGGCCTTGAACCACTCGCCGAGCTGCGGCGCGACGTCGGGCCACTCGGCGACCACCGCCTCCAGCGCGCTGCCCAGGTCCTCGCCCGCGTCGATGCGCGACAGCAGCGTCCACTGCGGCAGCGGGAGCTCCATGTGCCGCACGCGGATGCCGCGCCGGAACACCAGAAGCGGACGATCGATCGACTCCAGGGCCGGGGCGTCCTTCTTCTGAAGCGCCGCCGAGCGGATCAGGTGCACGTTGCTGCGCAGGCGGAGCAGACGCGCGTGCGGCGACAGGCGCAGCGACGGCATCTCCATGAGCTGCGCGACGCTCAGCGGCTTGCCCCACGCCGCCTCAAAGGACGCCGCCACCGCCAGGTCGAGCTTGGTCATGTCGACCTGTTCGTCGGACATGCCCTCCGCCACAGCCCAGTCCTGGAAGCGCGCCGCGATGCGGTTGAGCGTCCAGGTGTTGGGCGGGTTGGCGTCCAGGTAGCGCCAGAGCACGTCCTCAGCCTCGTCGCCCAGCATCCAGCTCAGTCCCGGCAGCTCTTCCGCGAGCGCGTCGTACATCCGGAGCCGGTACTGGTTGTGGTAGACCGCGATCTGCTCGTCCGGCGTGACGGTAGGGCCGCCCGCGAACCACGACGCGTCCAGCGGCTCCGCACCGCGGATCATCGCCGCCATCTTCTCCTGCCAATCAGACGGGAGCATTCAGCGCCTCATCGCGGTGACGCCGCGCGAGGTCGGCCTCTTCGGCCAGGCGCGCGAGCGACGGGATCTGATCGTCCCACTCGATGAGCGTCGACACGGGGCCGATCCGACGGATCGCCTCGCGGTACAGCGCCCACACCTCGTCGCAGACCGGGTGGTCGTGCGTGTCGAGGCGGTACTTCTCGTAGATGCTGTGCCCGGCGAGGTGGATCTGCACCACCCGATCCATCGGGATCGAGTCCAGCCACTTCACGGGGTCGAAGCCCAAGTTGCACGACGACACGAACACGTTGTTCACGTCGAGCAGCATCCCGCAGTCGGCGCGCTCCACGACCTCCGACAGGAAGTCCTGCTCGCGGAGGATGCTGTCCTTGTAGGCCAGGTAGGCCGACACGTTCTCCACCGCGAACAGGCGACCGAAGCGATCCTGGATCGACTTGATCCGGTCGACGATGTGGTCGCGCATCTGCGGCGTGTAGGGGATCGGGACCAGGTCATGCAGGCGGTGCACGCGGGTGCCCGTCCAGCAGAGGTGATCGCTGAACCACGGCGCGTTCACCCGCTCCACGAACTTGTGGAGACGCGCGACGTGATCGGGGTCCTCTTCGCTACCCAGGGACAGCGACACGCCGTGAGGCGCCACCGGGTAGGCGTCGATGAGGCGCTCCAGGTGGTGGATGGGAGACCCACCCTCCACCATGAAGTTCTCGGACAAGAGCTCGAACCAGTCGATCGCTGGCCGCTCCTCCACCACTTGGGTGTAGTGCGGCACGCGGTACCCGACCCCGACACCGAGGTCAGGAACTGCGAAGCGCGAAACGGTTCGAGCCATGTTCCTCATCCGCTGCGACTACGCCGCAGTCTTGCAGCCGCCCTTCGCCTTGCAGGGGTTCTTGCCCTTGCAATCGTTCTGGCCGTCGACCTTACAGCCGCCCTGGCCCTTGCACTCGTTCTGGCCCTTGCAGCCGTGGGTCGCGGGAGCCACGGGCTGCGCGCCCTCGGCCACCGGCGCCGCGGCCGCATCACCCGCCGGAGCGGCCGCAGCCGCCGCGGGGTCCGCAGGCGCCGCAGGGACGACTTCGGCCGCAGGAGCGGGCTCGACAGGAGCGGGAGCGGGCTCGCCACCGCCGCAAGCGACGGTACCGGCAAAGAGACCAGCGAGAGCGGTATTCAACAGAGCGGAACGGTTCATTAGTACTCCAATTGTTGCCGACGCCACCTGTCGGCGCCGCGAGTCTACACCGTTACCGCCCTTTGCTCCACAAGTTGTGCGCAACCCTCGCACTTTCCCGCAGGCACGCTGCGCTCGCCCCCTCAGCCGAGGTAGGCTCTCGGAACCCGCCCCGACGCCCTCCGGAGACCGGATGCCGCTCCCCATCCCGCGCCACATCATCCCCATGGACTTGCCCGAGGTGGCGCTCGCGGCCCGGCTCGCCGCGGGCTCCTCGCTCGGAGAGGACGCGCTCGTTCGCTTCACGGACGCCGTGGGCAGGCGCCTGGGCGTCCCCCACGTGGTGCCGATCGCGTCCGGCCGACGGGCGCTGGCGCTGGCGCTCCACGCGCTGCAGCTCAAGCCGGGCGCCCGCGTCGGCGTCCCCACCTACTGCTTCCCGGCGCTGGTGCGCGTGTTCGAGGCCTACGGCTACCAGCCGGTGTTCGTGCCGATCGGCGCCGACACGCTGGCGATCGATCCCGACGGCCTCCGACGCGTGGTGGCCTCCCTCGACGCCGTCATGGGCATCGAGCCCTTCGGTCAGATCTGCGGCGTGCCCGACTGCGAGTCGATCTGCGACGAGGCCGGCGTGCCGCTGATCGAGGACGCGTCTCAGTCCACCGGCGCCATCCGCGACGGCCGCCCGGCCGGGTCGTGGGGCCGCGTGGGCGTGTTCAGCATGGTGGACGGCAAGAACCTTCAGGCGTTCGGCGGCGGCCTGCTCACCACCCACGACGCCGACCTCGCCGCCCGCGCGCGCGCGCGCCTCGGGCCCACCGAGGGCAGCGTCGCCGCCGACTTCCGCGGCGGCTTGGCGCGCGCCGCGCTGTCCGCGCGCGTGCCGTTCGCCGCCGGTCCGTGGCCCGCGCTGCGCGCCCGCGCCTCGCTCGACCCCGACGGCTTCGACACCATGTTCGACGAGCCCGACGCGCCGTTCGACGCCGCCGACCCGCTGCGCGCGATGTCGCCCGCGCGCGCCGCGTTTGCGCTGCTGAACCTGCAGCGCCTGGATGAACGCAACCTGCGTCGCCGTGAGGTCGCGCGTCTGCTGTTCGCCGGGCTCGACGGCGTGGACGGCCTGTCGCTCCAGCGCCCCGGCCCAGGCACGCACACCTACAACGCGTTCCCCGTGCGCGTGCGCGACGGCGCCACCTTCGCGCGCCGCCTCATGCGCTTCGGCGTGGACGTGCGCCGCGACTACATGGCGTGGTTCACGCCCGACCGCGCGTTTGACGAGGACGTCGTCTACCTGCCCAGCCACCCCGGCATGGACGAGGCCGACGCGCGCCGCGTGGTGGCCGCGGTGCGCAGCGTGCTCGGCGCCCACGCCTGGTTGGACGCCACGTGAGGGTCCTGCTGATCGAGGCGCGCCACGGCGCGGAGCCGGCGCTGCCGCTGGCGTTGGCGCAGATCGGCGCGGTGCTGCGCGCGCAGGGTCATGACCTCGTCGGCGTGGATCTGGCGTTCGACTCGCTGCGCGACGTGCTCGCCGCAGACGCGGAGCGCGCGGTGATCTTCGCGCTCCCGCCTGAGCTCGCGGGCCTTCGAGACGTGGTGGAGGCGCTGCGCGCGCGCGGCGCGAGCACCGCGCTCGTGGGCCTGGCCGCGTCGTTCGACCCGGTGCGCGCGCGGACGCTCTCTGGCGTCGATGTCGCCGTCGCGGGAGATCCGGAGCTGGCGATCGCCGCATGGATCCGCGGCGACGATCCGGCGACCATCCCGGGCGTGTACGGGGAGACCACGCCGCGCACCGCCCGCGCGCCGCGTGTGCCGCTCGCCACGCTGCCGCTCCTCGATCGCGCCGTGTTCCCGCTCGCCCGCTACGCGCACGCGATGCGCTCCACCGCGTCGCCGGTCACCGCCACCTTCACCAGCCGCGGCTGCGCGCGGACCTGCGGACACTGCCCGATGCCCGCGCGCCACCTTGAAGGGTTCGACGCGCGGCCCGCCGAGCAGGTCGCCGACGAGGTCGGTCGGCTGGTGCGCGATCACGGGGTGCGCTGCCTGCACGTCGAGGACGACGCGTTCGTCACCGGCCGCACGCACGCGCTGGAGGTGTCCCGCGCGCTGCGGCCCTTCGCCGGTCAGCTTGGCTGGGAGCTGGTCAACGGCGTGCGCCCCGGCGACGTCGACACGGACCTGATCGACGCGATGGCAGAGGGCGGCTGCGTGCGCATCGTGTTCGGCTTCGAGCACCTGGGCCCCAGGCGCGGCGCCTCGTTCGAGGGCGTGATCCACGATCCGGAGCACGCGCGCAAGCTGGTGTCGCACGCCAAGAAGCGCGGGCTGCGCGTCGGCGGCTACTTCATCGTGGGCGTGCCCGGCGTGGCGACGCCCTCCGATCTGCGCGCCACCTGGCGAGCGCTTCGTCTGGGCTTGGACGACGCCAACTTCACGCCCTACGTCGCGCTGCCCGAGTCACCGTTCACCCGCGGCGGCGCGGTCGACGCCGGTCGATTTGCGCACCTGCACTCGGTGGTCGCCACGGCGTCGTTCCTGGCGCGGCCGACGGTCGCCGCCACCTTCGCCCGCGACATCGCGCGCGATCGGCACGTGCTCGGTGCGCTCGTCGCCAAGGC
>CANJMY010000034.1 GCA_947475315.1 Pseudomonadota bacterium
GCCGCTCTGGTACTCCCCCACGGTCCGTCTCCACTCGGTCCGCTTTGTCGCATGGTCGCGCGTCTCTGTCCAGCGACGTTGCGGTGGCACGCATCATGCTAGTGCAGGCAATCAGACCCGGCTCCTCCGGGGTCTCTGGGTCGGAGTCTCGGTGCACCCCTTCGATGAGATGAAGGCGTATGTTCGTTTTGGTCCGGAGGACGTCCGGCGGCTCGCTGATTTTTGGCCGCACGTCAGCTCTCGCGTACGTCAAATCACGGACGGGTTCTATGATCGCATCCTCGAGTTTGACGGCGCGCGCGAGGTGCTTCGGGACCCGGGCCAGGTGGTCAGGCTGAAGCGGACGATGGAGGGCTGGCTCGAAGAGCTGCTCTTGGGTCCGCACGACGCCGCCTACTACGACCGTCGCCGCAAGATCGGCGAGAAGCACGTCGCGGTCGGCCTGGCCCACCGCTACATGTTCACGGCGATGGAGGTCATGCAGCAGACGCTGTGCGACATCGCGAACGAGGCCTACCCCTCCGCGGAGGCCTACGCGGTGTGTGAGAGCGTGCGGCGCATCTCCACCCTGGATCTGGCGCTGATGACGGGCACCTACATGGGCACCCGCGAGCGCGCCCGGCTGGGTGACTTCGCCAACCTTCTGGTCTCCAATCTGCCGACGGCGGCGCTCCTGCTTGACCGCGCGGGCCGGGTGGCCGCGCACACGCAGGCGTCTGAGGCCCTCTGCGGCAAAGATCCCCAGGGAAAGCCCTTCTGGGACGTCGTGCCGCGCCCGCTCGCCGAGGCGGCCCAGCTCGACGGCCTGGTCAGCAAGGCGCACTCCACCGGGCAAGAGGTGTCGGTGCTGCGCGTCGACGCCGCGCTCGACGGCCTGTTGCGTTCGTTCCGGGTGAGCGTGGTCCCGCTGGCGCACGACACCATGGCGACCATCCTGCAATTCGAGGAGCTGACCGACTCGCTGGCCGCCGAGGCTGGCCGTCGGCGCATGGAGTCGTTGGCGCAGCTCGGCGAGCTGTCCGCTGCGGTCGCCCACGAGCTCCGCAACCCGCTCGCAGGCATCTCGGGCGCGGTCCAGGTGATCACGGGCTCCATGGATCCCGACGATCGCCGTCGGAGCGTGATGAACAAGGTGCGCGACCAGATCTCGCGCCTGGATCGCATGGTCCGCGACCTGCTCGCGTTCTCCCGCACGCCTGACGTGAGGCTGATCGACGTGGATCTCGCCTCGGTCACCGACGGCGTGTGTGACCTGGTGCGGCGCGAGTACCCGAACATCTCGTTCACCCGCGAGGGGCAGGGGCACGCGGTCGCCGACGCGGACATCCTCCACCGTGTCCTGCTGAACCTGGTGCAGAACGCGGCCGCGGCGCTCGGTGGACCCGGTCACGTGGAGGTTCGGATCCACGACCGCGAGATCGTGGTCGCAGACGACGGCCCGGGCGTCGAGGCGGCCATTCGTGGCCGGATCTTTGAGCCCTTCTTCACGACCCGCACCACGGGCACGGGCCTGGGCCTGGCGATCTGCCGCAACGCGGCGGAGGCGATGGGCGCGCGCTTGGAGTTGGAGCCGGTCGGCCCGCTCAAAGGCGCGGCGTTCTCGCTGCGGTGGCCCGTGCCAGCCTAGACTAGTGCTGACCGTGGCAGGCCGGCGCCTCGTCGACGTTGGACGTGGCGGCCATGCTGCGCATGCCCACGCTCCACCAGCCGGCGGCGAGCACCAGGACCGCCAGCGTGCGACGCGCCCACATGCGGCCAGTGACGATGCGCTGAAGGCCCATGGACGCCGACGCGAGCAGCGGGGTGGTGCCCAGACCGAACAGCACCATGGCCAAGGCGCCCAGCGCGGGCTGCGCGATGGCGATCGGCACGCCGAGCGCCGCCCACACCAAGCCGCAAGGCAGCAGCGCGGTGGCGGCGCCCATGCCCCACGCGCCGAACAAGCCGCCGTGCTGACGGGCCCGCGCGGCGAGCTGGCCCAAGCCGGGGAGGGTGGGCGCAGGGGACTTGATCAGCCCGGCGAGGGACAGCGCGAACACCGTGATGAGGGAGCCGCTGACCACGGTGGCGATCCAACCGGGTCCGGGCAGGAAGCGACCGAAGGCGCCGGCGAGGGCGCCGAGGGTTGCATACGTCGACATTCGGCCTGCATGGTACGCTGTGCCGTGGCGCACGTCGGTGCTGCAAGCGCTTGCGAAACCGCCGCACATGCCGACACAGTGAGGGCTGCCTACCAGGCCCGCCACGAACGCTCCGCCTACCATCGCCAGCATCGTCGCCTCGTCGTTTTCGCCGGAAGATGCACGCCCCGTGCCATTTGTCGCGGTTCGGCCGAAACCTGCGACATGTCGCCACATGTCTGGCACGGTCTCTGCATGTCGCCGGGTCCCCCTGACCCGCTCGGAGGAACTGTGGCGAAAGACAACCCGACTTCAACCGGGGTCTATGACGACGACGTCGTACGACTCTTTTTCGGCGCGACGGTGCTTTGGGCCATCGTAGGCATGCTGGTAGGCGTGATCATCGCGCTCCAGCTCGCGTACTGGCCGGCCAACCTTGGCGTCCCTTACCTCACCTTCTCTCGCCTGCGCCCGCTGCACACGAACGCCGTCATCTTCGCGTTCGCTGGCAATGCGGTCTTCACCGGCTTGTACTACTCGCTCCAGCGCCTCTGCAAGGTCCGCATGTTCAGCGATGTCATCTCCCGGATCCACTTCTGGGGCTGGCAGGCGATCATCGTGTCCGCGGCGCTTACGCTGCCGTTCGGGTTCACGACCGGCAAGGAGTACGCCGAGCTCATCTGGCCGATCGATCTCGCGATCGCGGTCGTCTGGGTGCTGTTCGCCATCAACTTCTTCGGCACGCTGGCCACCCGCAAGGTTGAGCACATGTACGTGGCCATCTGGTTCTACATGAGCTTCGTGCTCACGGTGCCGGTGCTCCACATCGTGAACAGCCTGGAGCTCCCGGCCACCTTCGGCCGCAGCTACCCGATCTACTCGGGCATGACCGACGCGCTGGTGCAGTGGTGGTACGGCCACAACGCCGTGGCCTTCTTCCTGACCACGCCGTTCTTGGGCCTGATGTACTACTTCATGCCCAAGGCCGCCGAGAAGCCCGTCTTCAGCTACCGGCTGTCGATCATCCACTTCTGGGCCCTGGTCTTCCTCTACATCTGGGCCGGCCCCCACCATCTGCTCTACTCGGGCCTGCCCGACTGGGTTCAGACCGTGGGTTCGGCGTTCAGCATCATGCTGATCGCGCCGAGCTGGGGTGGCATGCTCAACGGCCTGCTGACGCTCCGCGGCGCCTGGGATCGTCTCCGCACGGACGCGATCATCAAGTTCTTCGTCGTCGGCATCAGCTTCTACGGCATCTCGACCTTCGAGGGTCCGATGATGTCCGTCCGCGACATCAACGCGCTGACGCACTTCACCAACTGGAACATCGCCCACGTTCACGGCGGCGCGCTCGGTTGGAACGGCATGATCACCTTCGGCATGCTGTACTGGCTGGCCCCCCGCCTGTGGGGCAAGGTCCACAATGAAGGTTGGGTCAACCTTCACTTCTGGATGTCGACCATCGCCATCGTGCTCTACATCGTGGCGATGTGGGCCGCGGGTCTGACTGAGGGCCTCATGTGGCGCGCCATCGCGCCGGACGGCCTCCTCCAGTACCCGAACTTCGTGGACACCACCGCCCGCATGAACCCCTTCTTCTGGACGCGCGTCGTCGGCGGCACGCTCTACCTGTCGGGCGTCATCCTGATGGCCATCAACCTGCTGCTGACCGTGCGTGACTCGCGCGGCGGCAACTCCGCGCCGCTCTCCGCGGCCGCGGCGAAGTGAAGGTGCACCGATGAACGACACGAACCACCAGAATGACACCTGGCATCGGCGCATGCTCGAGAACAAGGGCGGCCTCTTCGCCGTCCTGTCGGTCGCCGCGATCAGCGTCGGCTCCGCCATCGAGCTCGTCCCGATGTTCACCATCGACTACGGCACCGAAGCGTCGGAGAACATCCACCCCTACACGCCGCTGGAGGTCGTGGGCCGCGACATCTACATCCGTGAGGGCTGCTACACGTGCCACAGCCAGTGGGTTCGCCCGTTCCGGAGCGAGACGCTCCGCTACGGCGAGTGGTCCCGCGCTGAGGAGTACGTCTGGGACCGTCCGTTCCAGATCGGCTCGCGCCGCATCGGGCCCGACCTGATGCGCGTCGGCGGCAAGTACAACGACGCGTGGCACTTCGACCACATGAAGGACCCGCGCAGCACGAGCCCCGGCTCGATCATGCCGACCTTCCCCTGGCTCTACGACTGGAGCTGGACGCCAGAGGACCTGAAGGCCTCGATCACCGCGCTCCACACGCTTGGCACGCCCTACGACGACGCGACCCTCGCCGACCCCGGCAAGGTTGCGATGGTGCAGGCGGACGAGATCGTGAAGTCGCTGGCCACCGCGAACCGCGCGGTGACCCCCGACAAGGAGATCGTCGCGCTGATCGCGTACCTGCAGCGCATGGGCAAGGATGGTCGCGCGTGGCTCGCGGCCAAGGAAGCGGCGGCGAGCCCTCCTCCGGCGGCGCCCGCGATGGACCCTGCGGCGGCTCCGGCTGACCCTGCGGCGGCTCCGGCCGACCCCGCGGCGGCCCCGGCTGCGCCTGCGGAACCGCCGGCCCCGCCGGCTGCGGGAGGTGCCCAGTGAACGAAGTCACTCGGACGGCCGCGGCCTCCCATACGCTCCAGTACCTGGGCACCACCATGACGGTGGCCTTCTTCTTGTTCTTCGTCGGGTGGGTGGTCTGGGCCTGGTGGCCCTCCAACCGCGCGTACATGGACCTGATGGCCCGCATTCCCCTCGACGACGATCTCGGAGGCGACCGATGAGCAAGAACACCGACAAGCCGATGGGCCACGGGGCCGAGGCGGATGGCATCGAGGAGTACGACAATCCGCTTCCGGATTGGTACATCGGCCTCTTCTTCATCACGATCGCTTGGGGCGTGATCTACATGGTGAACTGGCACGTCATCGACCACAAGTCGGCGGCGGGTCTGTACGCCCAGGAGATGGCGGCGGCCAAGCTCCAGTACCCGGACCTCGACAAGAAGGTCGTGCAGGACACCTCGGCCGAGACGCTGGCACTCGGTCAGGAGGTCTTCACCACGACCTGCGCAGCCTGCCACAACGTCGACATGACGGGCAAGATTGGCCCGAACCTGATCGACAACAAGTGGATCCACGGCGGCGAGTTCGAGACCGTGGTCAACACCATCACGAACGGCGTCCCCGCGAAGGGCATGCCGACGTGGGGGCCGATCCTCGGCCCGAAGAAGGTGGCGGCGGTTGCCAGCTTCGTCCTGTCGAAGAACACCGGCCTCCCGAGCGAGGATCCGTACGGCGGCGCGCCGGCAGCGGCTCCGGCCGACGGCTCCGCTCCCGCGGTCCCCGTGGACCCGGCGGCCCCGGCGGATCCGGCGGCGCCTGCGCCCGCCGCCCCCGCGGCTCCCGCCACCCCGTAGCCCCCACGGGCTTCGCCTCGTGCCCCCCACGCCCTCAAGCGTCCCGCCCCTGGGATGCAGACAGGGCCGGGGGCACTCCTGCTTTCGGATCGCGGGTTCTTCACGGGTTGGCACGGCGCTTGCAAAAGGCCGCGATCCGGAGGATTCGACGATGGCCGTCTTCCATGGCAACCGAGCTTGGGTCTACCCGCTCAAGGTGAAGGGGAGGTTCTCGGGCTTGCACCGATGGTCCTCGCTCGCCCTGGTGCTGTTCTTGTTGGTCGTCCCCTGGCTGCGCTGGGACGGCAAGCCGGTCTTCCTGCTCGAGATCACCTCCCGCACGTTCTTCCTGCTGGGCTCGATCTTCACGGCGACCGATGGAATCCTGATCCTGCTGACGCTCTTGTCGGCCGCGTTCATGCTCTTCTTTTTCACGTCGCTTTTTGGTCGCCTGTGGTGCGGGTACTTCTGCCCCCAGAGCGTGTTCATGCTCAACCTGGCCTTCCCGGTGGAGGAGTGGCTGGAGGGTGAGCGTGGTCAGCGCATGCGTCGCAACCAGGGCCCCTGGGTGTGGGACAAGATCTGGCGCAAGGCCCTGAAGTGGTCGATCTACGCCGTGCTCGGCGTGATCATCTCGATGTCGTTCATGGGCTTCTTCGTCAACGCGCACGACGTGTGGACGTTCAACCTCGGCACCACCGGCTTCTTCTTCCTCGGCCTGTTCAGCGCGCTGTGGTTCCTGGACATGGCCTGGTACCGTGAGCAGACCTGCAACTACATCTGCCCCTACGCCCGCTTCCAGGGCGCGCTCACCGACGACGAGAGCCTGGTCATCGCCTACGAGACCGAGCGCGGCGAGCCGCGCGGCAAGGCCGCCAAGGAGCGCGGCGGCTGCATCGACTGCAAGAAGTGCGTGGTCGTCTGCCCCCAGGGCATCGACATCCGCGACGGCTACCAGCTGGAGTGCATCGCGTGCGGTCTGTGCATCGACGCCTGCACCGACGTCATGGAGCGCCTCGGGCACCCCACGCTCGTGAAGTACACGACGATCGCCGCCGACGAGGGCCGCATCGTCCACTGGATCCGCCCGCGCACCATCGCCTACACCACGCTGCTGACGCTGTTGGTCGGTGGGTTCACCTACGTGCTCAGCCACCACGCCGCGATCGAGGTCCTCGTCGACCGTGTCCCCGGCATGCTGTTCATCGAGGATCAGGACGGCTTCGTCCGCAACATGTACATGGTGAAGGTGCTGGACCGCACGGCGGCCGCGGGCGAGCACGACTACGAGGTGACCGTCGACGGCCTGCCCGAGGGAAGCCAGGTGCTGGCCACCAAGATCAGCGTGAACTCGACCGAGCAGGTCTCCGTGCCGCTCATCGTGCGCGTGCCGCGCGCGGTGGCCGACGAGACGATCAGGGTGCGCGTGACGGTCCATGGGCCGGAGATCGACGTGGGTCAGGACACCACCTTCAAGGGGCCTGGCACCGAGATCGAGCACCACGAGGAGCACGAGGCCCCGCGCCATGAGGCGGCGGAGCACGGCGACGATAAGCCTGATGAGAACGGGACAGCGCCCGCCATTCCGGTCGCTGAGCCCACCGAACACGAAGGGGAGCACTGATGCGCTTCATGGTTGGTATTGGTCTGCTGTTTGGCATGGTGATCGTGGTGAATTTCACGATGGCGTACGTCGCCATCTCCGGTCTGGATCCTGTGGTCCCGAGCTACTCGGCTCCGGGGCGCTGACCCATGGGGATCCAGGCAGTCGAAGTCCATGGCTGCCCACACTGCGGGACCCCGGTCGAGGGTCCCCAGGGCAGCTTTTGTTGCCACGGGTGTGAGGCGGCCTCGGCGCTGGTCCACTCCGCGGGCCTGGACGCGTGGTACGCCACCCGCGAGAAGCCAGGCCCCCGCGTGCGGTCGGTCGAGCCGATCGCCTGGTCGCGCGTGCCCCGCACCGAGAACGCAGACGGCACCGTGACCGCGTGCGTCGGCGTGGACGGCATGACCTGCTCGTCGTGCGTCTGGCTCACCGAGCGCGTGCTTGAGCGCACCCCCGGCGTCACGGACGCCCACGTGTCCTACGCGACCGGTCGCGCGACGCTGCGCTGGGACCCGGCGGTGGTGGACCTGGACAAGCTCACCGACCGCATCGCGGCGCTAGGCTACCAGCCGCGCCCGACCGGCGACATCGCCCAGGTCGACCGCGACCTGCTGCTCCGCTTGGGCGTCGCGTCGTTCGGCGCGATGAACGTGATGGGGCACGCGGTCGCGCTGTACGCGGGCTGGTTCGACGGCATGGAAGATCGCTTCATCGCGCTGTTCCGTTGGGCCTCGCTCGCGGTCGCCACGCCGGTGGTCCTGTGGTCCGCCACGCCGTTCTTCCGGGGCGCGTGGCAGGGACTGAAGAACCGGGTGCTGCACATGGATCTGCCGATCGCGCTCGCGGTCGCGCTGCTCTACATCCATGGCGTGTGGGCCACGCTCACGCACCACGAGAGCTACCTCGACTCGGTCACCATGCTGGTCGCGCTGCTGCTCACCGGGCGCCTGCTTGAGGCGCGCGGTCGCAAGCGCACGGTGGAGGCGGCGGCGTCGCTGGCGGCCGTCGTGCCGCGCACGGCGCGTCGCGCGCGCGGCGACACCATCGAGGAGGTCAGCTCTGAGGACTTGGTGCCGGGCGACATCGTGGACCTCGGCAGCGGCCAGGAGGTGCCCGCCGACGGCGTGGTGACCACCGGGTCGGCGCTCGTGCGCATGGCCGTGCTCACCGGAGAGTCCCGGCCCATTCGCGTGGGCGCGGGCGACTCGCTCGTGGCGGGCGCGGTGATCGAGGATGGCGCGGTGCGCATGGGCGTCACCCGCACGGGCGATCGCACGCTCGTGCAGCAGATGGCGGCCGACCTGCTGCTCGCGCACGAGGCGCCGCGCACCCCGTCACCCACGGACCGCATCGCGCCGGTCTTCACCGCGGCTACGCTCGGCGTCGCCACGGCGACGGCGCTGCTGGTGAATCACTTCATGGGCCCCGACGAGGCGCTCCAGCGCACGGTCGCGGTGCTCGTGGTCGCGTGCCCGTGCGCGCTCGCGTTGGCGGGCCCGCTGGTCGGCGCGTCGGGCCTGGGCGCCGCGGCGCGGCGCGGCCTGCTCGTGCGCAGCGCGGAGACGTTCGAGAACTTGGCGCTCGTCGACACCGTCGTGCTCGACAAGACCGGCACCATCACCTGGGGCACGCCTGCGGTGGTGGCGGCGGACGACGCGATGCTGCGCGTCGCGGCCGGCCTGGAGCGCTTCAGCCGTCACCCGATCGCGTCGGCGATCATCGAGGCGGCGGTGCTGCGCGGCGTCGCCATCCCGGTGGCGGAGGACGTGCAGGAGACGGCCGGCGTCGGTATTCGCGGCCGCGTCGACGGCGTGGCCTGGACGCTGCGCCGTGGCGGGCCGGACCGCGTGGCGGTCGAGTCCGAGAATGGGCTGGTCGGCTGGATCGTGCTCGAAGATCGTCCGCGCGCCGACGCCGCCGAGGACGTCCGCGCGATCGTCGCGACCGGCCGCCAGGTGATCCTGCTCACCGGCGATCACACCGAGGTCGCGGACCGGGTGGCGCGCGACGTGGGCGTGACCCGCGTGGTGGCTGAGGTCGACCCGCGCGGCAAGGCCGCGTTCGTCGAAGAGCTGCGCGCGCAGGGGCACGTCGTCCTGTTCGTCGGCGACGGCCTGAACGACGGCCCCGCGCTGGCGGCAGCCGACGTGGGCATCGCCATGGCGTCGGGCGCGGCGAGCAGCGTGCTCGCGGCAGACGGCATCCTGGCGGGTGAGCGTCTCGCGCCGATCGCCGCCGCGCTCCACACCGCGGGCGTCGTGCACCGCCGTGTGCGCGTGGGCATCGTGCGGTCGCTGATCTACAACGCGAGCGCCGTCGCGGCGGCGGTGATGGGGCTGGTCAACCCCCTGGTCGCCGCGGTACTCATGCCCTTGTCGAGTGGCCTCGTCATCGCCTCCGCCGCCGGGGTGGAGCGAGCCGTGGCCCGCGCCCAGAGGCAGACCCGATGAACGCGCTCATCTTCTTGATCCCGCTCGCGTTGGTCATGGGCGCGTCGTTCGTGGGCCTGTTCTTCTGGGCCGTGCGCAACGGTCAATACGACGACCTCGACGATCCACCCGAGCGCGTCCTGCACGACCAGTAGGTCCGGGCGCGTGGTCCACGCGGTCGTCACGCGCTCGTCGCGCGAGCGTACGTGTTCCTGACGAGGTGGATCACGCGTTCGCGCTAGACTCGGTGCACCGCCGAGGTCTGAATGCGCACCCTGATCCCAGTCGTCCTCGCCATCGCCGCCTGCCACCCCAAGGATGACGTCACGGGCGACACCGACGGCCCGCCGATCGCCTGCGAGGCGGTGGCTCCGGAGGAGCTTCAGCGCTTCCCTGGCCCGCAAGAGGACGGCACCTTCTTGGACCTGGACGGGCGTCAGGCGGTGTCGGCCGGCCCTGCTGTGGTCGTCGCGGGCTTCCCGGCCGACGTCCTGCTCTCGCCGAGCGGCGCCGTCGCCTACGTCACGACCACCGGTGAGGACGACCGTCACCTGCTGGTGATCGACGTCGTGACGATGGCGGTGCTGCAGGACCTCAACCGCGGCACGGCCTTCCACGGCCTCGTGCTCTCGCTCGACGGCGGCACGCTCTACGCGGCGTCCGGATCGGGCGGCTTGGTGGACGTGTACGACGTGGCGGACGACGGCACGCTCACGCGCACGGGCGGCGTGGACGCCGGCGGCTACACGTCGGGCCTGACGCTGTCGGAGGACGGCGAGACCCTGTGGACCGGCCTGTGGGTGGAGAAGCAGGTCGCGGAGATCGACACGGCCACGCTCACGGTCACCCGCACGATCGACCTCGACGTGGGCGCGTGGGACGTGCTGAAGCTGCCGGGGCGGGACGAGCTGTACGCCGCGGACCTGCGCGGCGACGGGCTCGCGGTGGTGGACACGCTGGCGGGGGCGCAGATCGACGACATCCCGCTGGCGACCTCGCCCGCGGCGTTCGCCGTGAAGCCAGACGCGTCGCGCGTGTGGGTGGCGGTGTCTGGCAGCGACACGGTGGTGGGGATCGACCCGACCACGCGTCAGGTGGTGGAGACGGGCAGGGTGGCGGACACCGACTGGGTTGACGCGCTCGGCAACCCGCTCCCCAACAGCAACGTGAACTCGCTTTGGTACGACGCGCCGAGCAACAAGCTCTACGCGACGCGCGGTGCGGACGCGACGGTGTCCGTCATGGACGCGGACACCCTGGAGCTGCTCGGAGAGATCCCGACGGGCGCCTACCCCACGGGCGTGGAGATCACGTCGGACGGCAGCACGCTGGTGATCACCGAAGGCAAGGGCGGCGGCACCGGTCCAAACCAGGGCCAAGGCGCGGGCGGAACCCGCAAGGGCAGCGTGTCCTTCGTCGACCTCACGACGCTCGACCTGGAGACCGCCACGCAGACCGCGCACGCGAACTTCTCGCGGCCGATCGACCTGTTCGACTTCACCTGCGATGGCGACTTCCCGATCCCGACCAAGGCCGGTCAAAAGAGCCCGATCGAGCACGTGATCCTCATCGTGAAGGAGAACAAGACCTTTGACTGCGTCTACGGCGACCTGCCCGGCGTGAACGGCGATCCGACCAAGGTCCGCTGGCCCAAGGAGCTGACGCCCAACCAGCGCGCGCTCTTCCAACAGTTCAACATCGCGGACAACTTCTACGTGCAGGCGGCAGAGTCGGACGAGGGCCACCTGTTCCTCACGCAGGCCTTCCTCACCGAGTACGCCGAGCGCGCGTGGATGGAGCAGGGGCGCAGCGGCGCGTTCCTGGCCTTCCCGGTGGAGTCCGCGGGCGTGACCGACATCGGCAACTTCTTCACGCGCGTGCTCGACGAAGGGAAGTCGCTGCGGGTGTACGGCGAGATCACCGGCATGTTCGCGCAGCGCCAGACTGAAGGCGACGGCCCGATCGCGTTCTCCGACGTGCTCTACCCGGGCGGGCCGTACTTCAACACCGGCGTGCCGGACGAGGAGAAGGCTGGCTACATCGTCGACAAGATCCGCGGCGGCGAGCTGGCGGACTTCACCTACGTGGTGCTGCCGAACGACCACACCAGCGGCATCTCGCCCGGCCAGCCCACGCCTGAGTCGATGGTCGCCGACAACGACTACGGCCTGGGCCTGATCGTCGACGCGGTGTCGCACTCGCCGTTCTGGCGCTCCACCGCGATCTTCGTCACTGAGGATGATCCCCAGGGCTGTGAGGACCACGTCGACGCGCACCGCTCGTCGCTGTTCGTGATCAGCCCTTGGGCCAAGCACGGCGCGTACGTGAGCCACACGCAGTCATCGTTCCTGTCCATCTTCGCGACCATGGAGCGCATCCTCGACCTGCGGCCGCTCGGCCGCCCCGACGCGGGCGCAGCACCCCTCTACGACCTGTTCCAGCAGACCCCCGACGACACGCCCTACACCGCGCTGCCGCGCAGCTACCCCGAGGAGCTGGCCCTGACCGGCATGCCTGGCGCCGAGGAGAGCGCGCAGATGGACTTCCGCGGCCCCGACCGCAACCCGGACCTGCCCGCGGTGCTCGACGCCTACCGCCTGTGGCGCATGGGCCAGATCGACGAGCCGACGGCCCGCGCGCGCATGAAGGTCGGGCGTGTGCCGGACCCGGTCCGCTGGGACATGATCGTGGAGGAGGCCGAGGAGGAGGGGACAGCGTTTGAGGTGGACTACCAGCGCTACGTCCGCTGGGCCCACGACCACGGCGTCCCGGTGGCGCCGCGCGCGCCAGGGCCGATGCGCCGCGTGGAGCGCGACGACGACTGAGTCGGGCGAGGCCTCGCGGCGGGGCCTCGATGGACCCCGCGCGGTGACGCGCGGGGCGCCAGAGCGCGCGCGGCGGCGTCGCGTCAGGGCTTCCGCGTGACGTAGAGCGCGTGCTGCCCGCCGGTCGCGGTCATGGTGACCTCCAGCACGTCGGCGCGCGTCTGGGACCACGCGAACGACCACGTGCCGTCCAGGTCGGTCGACCTCACGTCGACGCCGTTCGGGTAGTGGCGCGACGGCACGTAGATCTCGGTGGGGCCGCTCACGCCGTCGCGGTCGACGAAGGTAAGCGAGAAGGTGCCGGTCGCCGGATCGAGGTGAAAGCCCAGCGGGTCACCGGCGACCGCGCGCGGGTAGGTGCGCACGGCGCGGTCCAGGTGCGGCGTCTCCGCCTGCCCGTCGCGCACCCAGAACGGCCAGGTGCCGCCTGGGTCCCACGACCAGTACGCCCAGCCCGCCATCATGCGGTCGGACATGGCGAGCACCTCGTCGTCGAAGCGCGCCGCGTCCGTCGCGTCGTGCGCCAGCCCCCACTCTCCGAGCACCATCGGCATTGGCTGCCGGGCCAGCTCCTCGGTGCGTCGCGCCTCCCAGAACGGGATCGTCGGATCGTCCGAAGGGTACGCGCCCTGTGCCTCCAGGTCGAACGAGTAGAGGTGCGGCGTGTAGACCAGGCGTGGATCTTCGGGCCGCGGGTCGTCCAGCACGGGCAGGAAGGAGCGGCCGCCGTTGCCTGGCCCGCCGTAGCGCGACTCGACGAACAGCCACGAGTCGGAGTCCACCTCGCGGATCGCGTGGATCACGCGCTGGTAGAAGGGGCCGAGCTTGTCCTCGTCAAACGTGCGCGACGTGCCGCCGTCTCCCAGCTCCTCGCGGCCGACGATCTCCGCCAAGTCAAAGTCGCTGCCCGGGTGCGGCTCGTTCATCAGGTCGTAGCCGATGACGGCAGGGTGATCTTGAAAGCGCTCCGCGAGGTGCGCCCAGAGCGCTGAGTAGTGGTCCTGCAGGTCGGCGTGGTCGCCGTCGGTGTAGGCCCAGAAGTTGTCGAACGAGCGCTTCACGGCGGGCTGAAAGTAATTGAGCGCCCACGACAGCGTCTGCGCCTCGAACGGCAGGCCGTCGTCGCGGATGGCCCAGTCCGGCGCGCCGTCCCCCGTGAACTTGGCCGCGTACAGGTCCTGGTGCATGTCGAGCATGACCTTCATGCCGTTCGCGTCGAATTGGTCAAGCCGCGCCTCGATGCGGTCGAAGTAGGCCTCGTCGTAGACGCCGGGCGTGGGCTCCGCCTGATCCCACAGCACCAGCATCCGGACGAAGTTCAGGCCCCAGTCGTCCGCCATCATCGCGATCTCGTCGGGCGAGATGTCGAGCTCGCGGCCGGGCGAGCTCTTGGCGTGGCTGTCGACGTTCATGCCGTGGAAGATCAGCGCGCGGCCCTGGTCGTCGCGGATGAACGGCGCGGACGACGGCGCGGCGTCGGCTGGCGCCTCTGACGGGGTGTCGCGGGCTGTCGGCGGCGCGCACGCGGCGATCCCGGCCAGCGCGAGGGACAGGAGAGCGGGGATGCGCAAGCGGGGCTCCAAGGCACACCCGTCCACTGGCCGCGCGGCGGGCCTTCGGGCACGCATGATTGTGTGGCAGGCGGGACCGGCGCCCGGTCCGCCTGCGCAGGCCGTGTCCCGCGCGCCCAACCGGAGCGCGAATGGGCAGCACCGATCGCGCACGCTTCCTCACCGACTGCTGCCACCCCGCTGTCAGGAGCGTGGCAGGATGTCGGCGACCTGTCTCCCGCTTGGCGCTAAGGCTGGTCGGGGACACCATGGCTCGCAACGACCGCCTCTTCGCGCTCGCCGCCCTCCTCCGGGGGCACCGCGTCCGCGCGCCGACGAGCTGTCGACGGCGCTGGGGGTGTCGGTCCGCACGCTGTACCGCGACGTCGCGGCGCTCCGCGCGATGGGCGTGCCGGTCGATGGGGCGGCGGGGGTAGGGTACCGGCTGGCGTCCGAAGGCGACCTGCCGGCGGTCGCGTTCACCGGCGCTGAGCTGGAGGCGCTGGCGCTGGGGGCGCGGCTGGTCGCGACGTGGGCCGACCCCGATCTTGCGGCCGCCGCGCGCTCCGCGGTCGCGCGCATCGAGGCCGCGCTGCCGCAGGCGCTGCGGTCGGTGCTGATGGATGTGCCGCTCTACGCGCCGAGCTGGCGCGCCCCGGAGCCGCCCGCGGCGCTGGGCTTGGTGCGGCAGGCCACGGTCGCCGGGCTCTGGCTGGACGTGGAGTACGTTGACCTGCGCGGCGTGCGGTCGACGCGCCGCGTCCGACCGCTGTCGCTGCACTTCTGGGGGCAGGTGTGGACCCTCGGCGCGTGGTGCGAGCTGCGCCAGGGCTTCCGGGCGTTCCGCGTCGACCTGATCGAGGCGGCCACCCAGGGCCCGCCGTTCCCCGTCGAGCCGGGCCGCGGCCGGGAGGACCTGTTCCGTCACTACCTGGCCGACACCGCGCTGAACGGCTTCCTGGTCGCCGCGCGCTGGGCCGACGAGGACAACTGGCCCCGCACCGAGGCCGCGTACTTTGGTGCGATGCCGACGCCATTACGCTGGATCCTCCCCGGCCGTCTCCGCGCGGGCGTCCTCAAGATCCTCGTGGCGCGCGACATCTGGCGGGCCGGCCCGGCCGCCTGCTGGGCCCGCTACGAGCAGCTCCTGGACTCGCTCGACGCCCGCGCCCCGCTGGACGGCTTCTGGATCGGCCCCAAGCTGGGCGTCGCCGACGTCGCCCTCTTCGCGCAGCTCCACGGGCTCCGCACCCGCGTCACGCCCGGCCAGCGCGCGTCCATCGCCGCCCGCCCGCGCCTGAGCGCGTGGCTGGACCGGGTGGACGCCGCGACGGCGTAGGGGGCGGGCGTCGTCGGGCAGGCGGTCCGAGGACCGCCGACCCTTCGCGCGCTTACTTCTTGTCGGCCGGAGCCGCGGCGGGCGCCTCAGGCGCCGCGCCGACCGTCACGTCCTGGCAGCAGCGGAAGGACACGGTGTCGTCCGTGAAGCCCTCGGAGAGGTCGGTGGAGTACGCGCAGCGCGTACCCTTGCCCGGCGCCTTGGCCATGCCGCCCTTGACCAGTCGGCGGCCTTCGCTCTTGTGGGTCGAGGTCCACTCCCGGTAGTTGCCGGCGATGTCGTAGACGCCCCAGTTGGACTTGCAGTCCGACAGCATGCCCGAGTTGTGGAGGGCCTCTAGGCCCTCGCCGCAGGTCTCGGCGCTGAACTCGTCGCCGTAGCCGTATACGAAGTTCTCGGGTCCGCGGCAGGCCTTCTCGAGCTCATCCGCCGAGCACAGGCGCTTGCCCTGCTCCTTGCAGACCGACTCGGCCTCCGTGAAGGTCACACCCTTCATCGGCGCGCCCTTGGCCAGGTTCGGGTACTCGAAGGCGTCAATCAGGAAGCCGTCGAGCTCCTTGACGGACGCGGACGCGACGCCGGCGTCGTCGACCTCGTGCATCAGCCGACCGGTGACGAACTTGCCCTTGGGCACGAAGACCATGTTCTGCGGCAAGCGCGACTGGACGTCACGCAGCTCCACTTCCGTGGGCTTCAGGTAGTGCTCAAGGAGGTCCTTGCGCATCTGGTTGTCGGCTTTCAGGGCGTTCTCGTGCGGATCGGCGCGGCTGCGCTCGTACAGGAGCACCATGATCGCGATGACGAGCAGGGCGCCGAGCGTCCACACCAGCCAGCTTCCGCGCGGGGCCTCGGCCTCCTCCTCCGGCCCGCCCTGGAAGGCGCGCTGGATGTCGGCGATGAAGTCGGCGGCGGTGGGGTAGCGGTCCTCGGGGGCGTTCGCGAGGGCGAGCTCAATGACGCTGTCGATATGGGCGGGCAGGTCAGGCCGGCGCTGGCGCGGCAGCTGGTAGGTGCCGACCGGCGGCTGACCGCACAGCATCTCATAGAACATCACGCCGGCCGAGTAGATGTCGGCGCGGGGCGTGGTGGACGGCTGGGAGCCCTTGAGCTCGTGCGCCAGGTAGGAGGCCTCGCCGCGGCTGAACTCGTCCTCGGCCATGATGCCGGGGGGGACGAGGTTCCAGATGCCGGCGCCCCACAGGCGCACGTCCCACACGATGGTCTGGCCACGCGGGCCGGTGCGGCGCTGGGAGACCAGCACGTACTCGGGACGCAGGGCGCGGAAGGTGTGGCCGGCGTCATGGAGGGCGCGGGCGCCGTCCAGGATCTGAATGGTGATCTGCGCGGCGTCCTTGAGCGTGAACGGCGTGTTCTGGGCCTTGGCCTCGTCCATCAGCTCGCGCAGCGTGCGGCCTTCGGGCAGGTCTTCGTAGACGATCATGGCGACGCCAGCGTGCTGGCTGAGCTCGCTGATCTTCAGCAGGTTTCGATGCGTGACCCGGCGGCCGAGCTTCACGGCGTCGATGATTTGCTGCTTTTGGTCCTTCCCGGCGACGGCGGGGTCCAGCAGCAAGGCGCGCACGGCGTAGCCGGACTGCACCTGACGCGCGCTGTAGGTCACGCCGAGGGGGCTGTCGTCCAGCCGGTCGGAGACCGTATACTTGTCAGCGAGTACGTCTCCGCGGCCATATTCGAGCTGCAACGAACCCACGTACGTCTCCTACGGTGAACCGGGCTGCCCCTAAGCGAGAGCGAGCCTGATCGCGCGCATGTTCTACCCCAACTTGAGGCATCCGGGTACCGCAACCGTTCGGCAAAGGAATGCATCGGATCGAAACATGCCCGGTTGACCCGATCGGTGGCCCAATGCTACGTCCGCGGCCCCGCCCGACCCATCGCTCCGGGCGCGGCAAACGGAGGTCCCCATGGACGCGCATCGGCTCACTGTGAACTGCATCAAGGGCCTGGCCATGGACGCCGTCGAGGCCGCCCAGTCCGGCCATCCGGGCATGCCGATGGGCGCCGCCGACATGGCGACCGTCCTGTGGAGCCAGTTCCTCAAGCACGACCCCCAGGACCCCTCCTGGCCTGACCGCGACCGGTTCGTCCTGTCCGCGGGGCACGGCTCGGCGCTGCTCTACAGCCTGCTCCACCTGGCCGGCTACGACCTGTCGCTCGACGACCTGCGCGCGTTCCGTCAGTGGGAGAGCAAGACCCCCGGCCACCCCGAGTACGGTCACACCGCGGGCGTCGAGACCACCACGGGCCCGCTGGGCCAGGGCTTCGCGACCGGCGTCGGCATGGCCCTCGCCGAGCGCTTCCTGCGCGAGACCTTCGGCGCGGACCTGGTCGATCACTACACCTACGGCATCGTGTCCGACGGCGACCTGATGGAGGGCGTGGCCAGCGAGGCCGCGTCGCTCGCGGGGCACCTCGGCCTGGGCCGCCTGGTCTACCTGTACGACGACAACCAGATCAGCATCGACGGCAGCACGGACATCTCGTTCACCGAGGACCGCGGCGCCCGCTTCAAGGCCTACGGCTGGCACGTCGAGTGCGTCGACGGCCATGACGCCGCCGCCATCGCCGCCGCCATCACCGCGGCCCGCGCCGAGACCGGCAAGCCCACGCTGATCTGCTGCCGCACCATCATTGGAAACGGCTCGGAGAAGCAGGGCACGTCCAAGACCCACGGAGCGCCGCTCGGCGCCGCCGACGTCGCCGCCACCAAGGCCCGCCTGGGCCTGGACCCGGCCGCCACCTTCGCGGTGTCGGACATCGCGCGCCAGACCCTGCGCTCCGGCGTGGGCGCGGCGGCGCGCAAGGACTGGGAGGCCCGCCTGGCCGCCCACCCGCGCCGCGACGAGCTGCTCAAGTGGCTCGCGGGCGACGCCGAGGCCATCCTGGCCGCCACGCAGTTCCCGACCTTCGCCACCGGCTCGGGCGTCGCCACCCGCAAGGCGTCGGCCGCCATCCTCAAGGCGCTCGTGGCCGCCGCCCCCAACGTCATCGGCGGCAGCGCGGATCTGGCCGAGTCGAACGGCACCGAGATCGGCCGCAAGGCGATCAGCCGCGACGCGTTCGCCGGCGGCGGCGACATCCACTTTGGCGTCCGCGAGCACGCCATGGGCGCCATCTGCAACGGCATCGCGCTGCACGGCGGCCTGATCCCGTACTGCGCCACCTTCCTGGTCTTCCACGACTTCATGCGCCCGAGCGTGCGCCTGTCATGCCTGATGGGCCTGCGCGTGGTCTACATCTACACGCACGACTCCATCTTCCTCGGCGAGGACGGCCCCACCCACCAGCCGATCGAGACGCTGCTGGCCATGCGCGCGCTGCCCAACATGCGCGTGTTCCGCCCGGCCGACGCCACGGAGACCGTGGAGTCCTGGAAGGCGGCGCTGCGCCGCGTCGACGGCCCCACGGCGATCGTCCTGACCCGCCAGAACCTGCCGACCATCGATCGCGAGGCGCTCGCCCCGGCCGACTCCGTCCAGAAGGGCGGCTACATCCTCGTGGACTCCGCCGGCGTGCCGGACGTCGTCCTGGTCGCCACCGGCTCTGAGGTCCCCCTGGCCATGGACGCCCGCCTGGCGCTCGCGGCCCAGGCCATCAAGGCCCGCGTCGTCAGCATGCCCAGCGTCGAGCTGTTCAAGGCGCAGGAGCCCGCCTACCTGCGTCAGGTCCTGCCCCCGGGCATCCCCCGCGTGTCGATCGAGGCCGGCACCACGCTGGGCTGGGAGGGCATCGTCGGGCTTGAGGGCGCGAGCATCGGCATCGACCGGTTCGGCGCCAGCGCGCCCGCCAAGATCCTCGCCGAGAAGTTCGGCTTCACCGTGGACAACGTCGTCGC
Source organism: Pseudomonadota bacterium (assembly GCA_947475315.1). GTDB lineage: Bacteria > Myxococcota_A > UBA796 > UBA796 > CAIOSP01. Next base: position 19,109 of record CANJMY010000034.1, read on the forward strand.
CACCGTGAAGCGCCTGCTCGCCTAGCGCGTCGCGGTGGGCGCCTGTCGGCTCGCGGTGCGCGGGCCGCTTGGGCGCCCGCCGGATCGCTCAGCGGCGCGTCGTCCGCCGACGGCCCGCGATCGCCAGCGCTCCGACCGCCCACCACGCGGCCTGGGGTGCGGCGTCGGTCGCGCAGCCGCAGCCGCTCTTGGCGTGGACTGTTCCGCCGTCGGTGTCGCCCGTGCCGTTGTCGTCGGTGTCCGCGACCGCCTTGATCACGTCGGTGTCGCGGTCCTCGCCGGTGTGCGGCGGATCGTCGGTGTCTGTGTCGGTGGCGACGTCGGTGTCCTCGACGGCGCGCAGGGCCAGCTGCACGTTGTCGAGGAGGAGGAAGGCGACGTCGCCGGTGTCGGGGTCGACGTGCAGGCGCAGCTTGTCGAACGTCTCTCCCTGCAGCTCGAGCGTGTGGTGGGCGAGGGCGAAGCCACCTGTGAGCTGGACCTCGGCCGAGTTCACGAGCACGCCCGCCAGGTACGCATCCAGGCGCACTGTGACCGTCTCCGTGCCAAACTCGAACAGCTCGACGCGCGCCGCGTTCGCCGAGTCGCGGCTCTCGATGTCGACGGACGCAAAGCGCCCGAACGCCGCGCCAGGGCCTTCGGAGTAGCCACCGAAGCCCATGCAGTTGTTGGCGGAGAAGCCGAGGTAGCCCGCGAGGCTGTCGGAGGCGTCTTCGACCGCGGCGTTGCCCGGGCCCGGGCCCAGCGCGTTGTCGACGTTCGAGAAGCGGATCCCGTTGTCGATGATCACCGCGCCGTTCGTGCCCTCGGCGAGCGTGTCGAAGTCGGCGGTCTGCGCGAACGCGGTCCCGGAGAGCGCGCACGCCAGCACCACCGCCAAACGTCGGATCATCCCAGCTCCTCGTCGACGGCGCACACGGCCCTCCGACTCCGAGAACGTACAGTCGGCGCGGGTGTTTGGGAATGAAGCCTCGATGAGAATGCGTTCGCGCGTGGGGAACACCCGCGCGAACGCTAGCGATCGGGCTGCTTGCGGCCCAGCCAGGCGCCCGCGGCCGCCAGCAGAAGCGGGAGGGCGAGGGGCACAAGCGCGGGGAGCACCACCTCAGGTCGGCCCGTGGCCAGGCGCGGCCAGCTGAAGATGAAGGTGTCGGAGAACAGGTGCGCGGTCACGACGACCAGCGCGCCCCAGCGCAGGTAGGCGACGCCCCAGATGGCGCCGATCGTGGTCATGATCAGCACGCGACCCCACGCCGGCTCGTCGGGCGGCAGGAACGTGAGGCCCGCGTGCGACAGGCCGTAGATCAGCGCGGGCACCAGCACCGCCACCCACCGGCGCTTGGTGAGTGACAGCAGCCAGGTGGTGCCGAACACGCGGTAGCCGAGCTCCTCGATGACCGCGACCTTGGCGAAGAACAGCGGCGTCGCGAGGGCGGGAGAGGACGTGTTGATCATCTCGAGGAAGGCACCGCGGGGTTGGAGCGAGAGCCGGGCCCCCCAGGCCTCAAAGCCAAGCGCCATCGACGCGAGCACGCCGCCGCACACGAACCCGAGCAGGACGCCGCGGATCAGCCCAGACGACACCCCAGGGGCGCCCAAGCGACCGTCGCCGAACGACCACAGCGCGGCCGCGCGACGGGCGCCCGACTCCTTGTCGACGCTGTCTGCGGCCCCAAACAGGGCAAACAGGACCAGCCAGATCCAGCCGTCCGAACGAACGGAGTCGACGAAGTGGTTCAGCACCGAGATCCACCACGGCCACATTGGCTTCCACGCGTAGAACAGCGCGGGGGCGTCGAGGAACTCGGACGCGAAGTGCATGGCGGCGAGCGCGCCCACCCAGCGCGCGGGACGCGCGAGATCGAGCGCGTCTCCGCGGAGCCTGCGCACGAAGATCGACACCGCGATCACGGCGGTGATCACCACCAGCGCCACGCCGATCCCTTCGAGGCCCTCGGGCGCGGACTTGTCGATGGTCTGCTGGCGCTTGGCCGCCTCCGGCACGACCAGCGATCGGCGCCCGTAGGTGGGCACGTCGCCGGCGACGGTGATCGTGACGCGCTCCTTGATCGGCAGGCCGAGGTTCGGGTCGCGCTCCCAGGTGAACGCGTGGTCCTTGCGCTCTGAGTGCTCGCGCGAAGACGCCGCCTTGGCCGACCACGTCAGCACGTCGAGCCCCAGGCCGTCCTTCGCCGCCTTCATCGCGATCGCGCGCGCGGTGTCGTCGGAGACGGTGGCGCCGGGCTCGTCCTCCTCCAGATCCTGACTCCACCCGATCACGCCGCCGCGGCTGTCGAGCGTGATCACGCGCAGGTCCGAGTCGCCGTCGCGCTTGAAGGCGATCACCCGGAGCGAGATGCCGTAGCCTTGCGCGTCGAGCCGCTGCGCCGCGGCGTTGCCCAGCGTCTTGGAGATGTAGTTGAGCGAGTCGTCCTGGATGCCCAGCCGCACCGACGCCGACAGGCCCGGCGCGTCGATCCCGCGTTCGTGAAGGACCTCGCGGGCGCGCTGCTCCGGATCGAAGGTCGGCGCGGCGACGGTGGGGCCGACCAGCGGCCAGATCCGCGTGAGCGTCGAGAAGAAGATCGCCGCGCCGATCAGCGACGCGACGATCAGCAGTCGGTCGGCGCGATCGACGCGGCGCTCACTCATCGCCGCTCACCCGCGGGGTGGGGGGCATGTCGACCGGGTCGGCGTCCGCGGGCGGCGCAGGCAGCGGCGGATCGGCGGGCGGTGCGACGGTGCAGTCGCGCGTGGGCACGGCGTCCGCGCGGAAGGTGGCGTGCCGGGTGGCGGCGCAGCTCGGGCAGGGCGGCAGGTCGTCGGTCGCGCAGACCTCGATGTCGACCAGGCCGTCAGGCGAAGGGAAGTGGCCACGCGGCGCGCCCGACGCGACCGTGTACGCCGCCCAGATCGGCAGCGCGGCCTCGCCGCCGGTCAGCCCGAGGGGGACCTCATCGCGGCCGACCCACACGGCGGTCACCACGCTCGGGTCAAAGCCCACGAACCACGCGTCGCGCTCGTTGTCGGTGGTGCCGGTCTTGCCGCCGAACGCGCCGTGGATGCCCATCGTGGCGCTGCGGCGCGCGGTGCCGTCGGTGAGCACGCCCTCGAGGATGCGCGTGACGAGCGCTGAGCTCACGGGCTTGGCGACGCGAACTGAGGACGGCTTCTGCGTGGCGATCGTGCGGCCGCGCGCGTCGGCGAGGCCGGTGACCAGCCTGGGCTTGTCGACCAAACCGCCGCCGGGGAACGCCGAGTAGGCTCCGGCGATCTCAAGCGGCGTGGCGGGGAAGGAGCCGAGCGCGGCGCTGGGCCAGTCGGTGGCGTGGGCCAAGCCGTCGGCGTGGAAGGCGGCCTCCATCTTCTTCAGCCCCAGCCGCTCCGACATGAGGATCGCCGGGATGTTGCGCGACTGCTCGACCGCGCGCCGCAGCGAGATCGGGCCCATGAACGCGCCGTCGTGATCCTTGGGCGACCACGACTTGCCGTCCACCGTGCGGGTGAGCGGCGCGTCGTCGTACACGGTGGCGGCGCTTAGGCTCGGGTCCGCGTCCATGGCGGCCAGGACCAGCAGCGGCTTGACCGTGCTGCCCGCCTGCCTGCGCGCGTCCACCGCGCGGTTGAACGGGCGCGAGACCCAGTCACGGCCGCCCACCAGCGCGAGCACGTCGCCCGAGCCCACGTCGAGCGAGACGAGCGCGGCGTCGAGATCCTGCGCCTTGGGGTGCGCGGTGATCAGCGCCGTGACACCGTCGGTGACCGCCGTCTCGGCCGCGCGCTGCAGGTGCGGCTGGATGGTGGTGTGGATCTCCAGGCCGCGGTCCGGCGAGAACGCGTCGCCGAGCATGTCGCCCGCGACGTCGAGCGCGGCGTCCACGGCCCACGGCGCCTTCCACCGCACGGTGGGCCGGGTGCTGACGGTCGCGATCGGCTCGGCGCGCGCGGCCTCAGCCTGCGCCTCGGTGAGCGCGCGCACGTAGACCATGCGATCGATCACCTGGTTGCGGCGCGTGACGGCCGCGTCCGGATCCCGCAGCGGCGACCACTGGTTGGGTGAGGCGATCGTGCCCGCGATCGTGGCGGCCTCACCGGCCGAAAGGCTGGCGGCGCTCTTGCCGAACCACGCGCGCGCGGCCTCCTCGGCGCCGTGGATCGGCATGCCCTCCACGCTGCCCAGGTAAACCTCGGACAGGTAGAGCTCGAGCAGCTCGTCCTTGGACTTCAGCGACTCCAGCGCCGCCGCGTAGAACACCTCGCGCACCTTGCGGCGCGCCGTCCGCTCGCGCGACAGGAACAGGTTCTTCGCGAGCTGCTGGGTGAGCGTCGATCCGCCCTGCGTGTCACCGCGAACCACCGTCTGGAAGATCGCGCGCACCAGGCCGATCGGATCGACGCCCGAGTGCTCACGGAAGCGGCTGTCCTCGATCGCGAGCAGCGCGGGCGCCATGAACGGCGACAGCTTGGCCAGCGTGACCGGCGTGCGCTTGGACTCCAGATCGCCCAACGTCGCGAGCTTGACCGGGCGCAGCGTGACGCCAGACTTGGGCTCGGTGGACGAGACGCGGCCGTCCTGCAGGTGGATGACGCCGCGGCCCGCCTTCACGACGAACCCGGGGCCTTCGAGCGCGCCGGTGTTCACCTCGACCGCGCTGCCGTCGACCACGAAGTGGCCGGGCTTGCTGGCGTCGTCCGCGCGCTCGTAGCCGGCGGACAGCAGGTCCGCGATCAGGTCACTGGCCGGGTAGGGGTCACCCGCGATGATGTGCACGGGCGCGGACCACACGTCGGTCGGCGTGGTCTGACGCGGCTTGTCCATCCACGCGCTCACCTCGCGCCGCGCGTCGAGGAACATGATGCCGAACGCGAGCGCCACGCCGGCGACCGCGCCGCCCACGACCACGGCCAGCTCCGTGCGCCACGCGAAGGGCGTGGGGCCGTGCTTGTGCGCCTTGGGCGCCTTGCCGGGCTTGGCGGACTTGCCCGGCTTCTTCTTGCTCAGGACGAGCTTGGACTCAGCCTTGGGCGGGCTGGAGTCGCTGCCCTTCTTGGGGGGGGCCATGGGGCGCCTTGGGGGCGGTGGGGTGGGACACGGCGAGTATCCCACACGCGGCCACTCGGGGGGCGCAAACGTGGCGCTCCCCCGAGGATGCCTGCGACTACTGCTGCGTGGCGCTCGGGTTCTGGCCGACCCAGCGATGGGTGCGGTCGAACGGCTGCGCGCCCGCCTCGTCCTTGCTGACCGAGCACTTGTCGTTCGGCGTGTTCTTGTGGAGCGTGATCATGAACACGGTCGACGAGCCCTGCGCGGCGATGATCGCCGACCAGGACAGGAACACGGCCCACATACGGAACCAGCGCTGGCCGTACTTGGCGACGACCGCGGCCTCGTTCTTCATCCAGTTGTCGTACCAGGCCTTGATGGTCAGCGAGTAGTGCACGCCGCAGTTCTCGACGCGGTGGATCTCGAAGCCGGCGCGCTCAGCCTGCGTGGTCACGAAGCCGATCGGGCAGGACGCGTCGGCGCCCGGGAAGATGTACTTGCCCATGAACAGGCCCCACACCAGATCCTCGAACACCCACGCGCGGCGCAGACCGGCGATCTGCAGGTAGAACATGCCGTCGTCCTTGAGCATGTTGCGGACCTGGAGGAGGAAGCTCTGGAAGTTGCGGATGCCGACGTGCTCCGCCATCTCCAGGCAGGTGATCTTGTCGAACTTCTCGTCGGGGATGTTGCGGTAGTCGTCGACGATCAGGCGGACGCGATCCGACACACCCTCGCGCTCGGCGGTGGCGCGGGCCCACTCGGCCTGCTCCTTGGCCAGCGTGACGCCGGTGGACGAAGTGCCGTGATGCTTGGCGGCGTAGGCCACCAGGGTGCCCCAGCCGCAGCCGATGTCGAGGTGCTTGTCGCCGGGCTGCATCTGCACGTACTGGCAGACGGTGGCGAGCTTGCGGTCCTGCGCGTCCTCGAGCGTGTCGTTCACGTCGCGGTAGATGCCGGACGTGTAGATCATGCGCGGGCCCAGGAACCAGTTGTAGAAGTCGTTGCCGCGGTTGTAGACGTGGGCGATGTCGCCGTGGTCCGCCTCGACCGAGTGGCCCATGTTCTGGCCCAGGAAGTCGCGCACGTAGAAGCGCACGTCGTCGCCGGTGAAGCAGAAGCGGAACATGCGGTTGCGGCGCAGCAGCGTCTCGTAGACGTCGCCGGTGAAGTCGATCTTGCCGTCCATGTAGCCGTCGTACAGCGTCTGCATGGGGACCTTCTTGCCCGCGTACGCCTTCTGGGCGGACGCGTCCTTGAAGGTGATGTGCTTGGTCCAGTCCTCCGTGGGGGCCGCCGTGTCGTGCGCGTAGGAGCGGTACACGAGGAACAGCAGCGGGCCGAGGACGGCGAGCAGGGGCAGGCTGATCCACAGCACGACGAACACGACGCCGGCGATCACCGGCGTGAGCGGCGCGAAGCCGTGGATGGCGGCGGTGAGCAGGGCCGCGAACAGGCCGGGGACCAGGGCGATGAGCCACTTCGGCTGCTCAAACAGCCAGAAGATGAACGCGAGGCCGTGGGTACCGCCCTTCTCGTTGTGTTGGGAGGCGGTGCGGCTGCCGGACGTGCTGTTCATTCGTGGGCCTACGTAGCGGGTGAGGGGGCGCCGATCGTCGAAACCGGCGGCCCGCAGGTAGCGCCTCGCCCCTGCCCGCGTCGAGACTTGTCAAAGGGTTTGGACGCAATCGCAGCCTAAAGACGCGGATTTTCGGCGACGACAGGGTTGACCCGCGGGCCGAAATAACGTCGCGCGGGTCAGAAATGTCGTAACCAACGGGTCGCACCGGTCCCCCCACGCCGAGGCTGCGCGGTCAGGTCGTCGGTCGGCGCCCCGCGAGCAGGCGCTTGGCGCCGCCGCTCGCCGCGGCGATCCCGCTCGCGCTGTAGGTGATCCACTCGCCGTTCGGGAGCGAGCGCATCACGCGCGTCTCGCGGCCGTATGGATCCCGCTCGAGCATGGCGGCGCCGCGCGCGGGCTCGACCACCGCGCCGCTCACCGGGTCGAGCGAGGCGTAGGGGATCAGGCCGCGCACCTCGCTGGCGAGCTCGCCCGTGTCCAGGTCGACGTAGGCGATGGTCGCCGTGCCGTCCGCCTCAAGGATGCGCACCGCGGCGCGCTTGCCGTCGCTCAAGCCCCAGATCTGATCCACGTTCGCGTCGTGGAATTGGGCGATCGGGTACACGACGGCGGGCAGGCCGTCGCGGGCGGCAGGGGGCAGGTCGTACAGGCCCAACATGCCGTCGGCGTCGAGCACGAGCAGGTTGGGCAGCGCCTCGCCGAACGCGAGCTGCCGAATGGGCGCGTCGCCGATCAAGGCGAGCTCGGGCAGGGCGAGCGCGCCGGTCTTGGGATCAAGGATGCGCACGCGGCCCTTGGGGGTGAGCACGGCCAGCCAGGTGCCGCCGCCGCTCAGGTCGAAGTCGCGCACCCACGGCAGGTTGAACGTCTGGTTGGTGGTCAGATCCGTCCAGCGCAGGCCGCCCTGCGGTAGCAAGCAGCCCACCACGCCCACCGCCACGTCAAAGCGCGGCGTGTCGATCGTGTCGTCGCCGGCCTGGAACAGCAGCCGCCCGGTGTCGGCGCTGTAGACGTGCAGCGGACCGTGCTCGGGGAGCAGCGCCAGGATCCCGCCGTCGCGGTCGAGGCGCAGCTCAATCACGCGGCCGCCTGGGGCCATGGGCGCGGGCATGCGATCGCCGCCGGGCATCAGGACCTGCGGGATGAACGTGCGGCGACGGTGGTTCTCCTGCCACATCGCGACGACGTGCTCGTGGCCGCAGGCGCGCCACTTGCCGATCGCCACCACACACACGGACGGGGGCGGGGCGGACTCAGCGTCGGGGCGGTGAAGGCGCGCGTCCGAGCCCGCCACCGCCACGCCGACGTCGTCCCAGATCGCGACGCCGGTGGCCTCGGGCGCGCCGTGACGCAGGCTCTCCAGGTAGCGCACGCCGTCGACCGCGAAGAGGTGCACCGACCGCGCGGTGATGACCGCGAAGCGATCCGCGTCGGGCGAGAAGACGAGATCCAGCATGCCGCTGCTGCGGTCGGCGACGCGCTGCGCGACGATCGCGTTGGCGGCCAGATCCACGAGGTACAGGCCGGTGGGGCCGAGCACCACGACCCGATCCGCGCCCGGCACAAAGCGCGCGAGCTGCGCGCCACCCGGCACCACCGGCAGCGCGATGCGCTTGCGCCCGATCAGCTCCACCAGGACCGGTTGGCGCAGGTGGTCCACCGCGACCAGGCGCGCGCCCGAGGCGTCCCAGCCGATGGTGTGGCCGGTGAAGTCGGGGAAGGTGGCGACGCGCTCGCGGCTGCGCAGGTTGACGATGCGCATGCGCCCGTCGATCGCCAACGCGGCGAGCCGGTCACCCTCGGGCGAGAAGGAGAGGCCGCGCATGGCGCGCGTGGGGCCGCTGCCGTCCTCGCGGGTGTCGAGGAACACCGCCTCGCCGTCGGCGGTGCGGTACACGGCGAGCGCGCCCGCGTCATCGCCGACCGCCACCAGCGCGCCGCCGGGCGACAGCGCCAGCGCGCTCTGCACGGCGGCGTGCTGCCAGGTGCGAGCGGGCGCGTTGAAGTCGTCGCCGCTGACGGACACAAGGCCCGACAGATCCGCCGTCGCCCGAAGCCCGCTGGACCGGTCCCACGCGGCGGCGGAGATCGCCACCTCGTGGGGCTCAGGGTTCCAGGCGTCGAGCAGCGAGCGGGTCATGGCGTCAGGCCATCATCAGCGGGCCAAAGGCCACGATGAGCAGCGCCACCGCCATGACCGTCACGGGAAGCAGCGTGTCCTCGTGGCGGCGCCAGAAGCCGGCGTCCGCGGGCGTGTCGTCCTCCTGCTCGCCGACCACGGACCGGGCCAGGAGCTGGTTGAGGGCCACAGGCGGGGTCAGGTAGCCGAGCTCGAAGCCAACCAGCACGGTCATCCAGAAGTGCACCGCGCCGATGTGCGCGTCGGCCGCGACGTGCGCGAGCGTCGCCGACACGAGGATGACGGCGCCGTACGGGTCCATCGTCATGCCGATCACGACCAGGATGCAGACGAAGAGCATCATCGTCTCGAACGGCGAGTTGAACGACATCCACTGCATGAAGGTCGTCATCAGGTCGGCGCGCTCGACGATGGCGCCGAAGCTGACCGACATGGCCATCAGGGTGAGCAGGGCGCCGATGTGGATCGTCGTCTCGTGCGTGGAGCCGGCCAGGCGCGCGCCGACACCGTCATCCTCGGGCGACGACTTCAGGCCGTCCCACACGATGATGAGCAGCATGACATCGAGCAGGATGAGCGCCGAGGTGTGCTCGGTGAGCCAGGTGTCAAAGAAGAGCGCGAACACGACGACGGTCGCGATCAGGATGCCCACGTACGGCAGCAGCTTGCGGCTCTCGGTGAGCATGGCCGGGAGGGCCTTGGCCGGAGAGGCCAGCGTGAGCTTGCCCATGCGCGTGGCGATCAGCGCGATCGTGAACAGCACCGCGGTGAGCAGGAACACCCAGCGGCCCGCGTCGAACAGCTCCGACGTGGTGACGCCCTTGTTCAGCGAGGCGACGATCACGACCAGCAGGCAGGGCGACAGCACGACGCCCAAGCTGCCCGACACCGCGGTGGTGGCGAGCGCCAGGCGGTGGCGCGCGCCCGAGCGGCGCATCTCGTCGTACACGGTGGCGCCGGCGGCCATGACCCATATGCCCGACGCGCCGCTGTAGGCGGTCGGGACGGCGGACAGGATCAGCACGACCACGGCGAGCAGCTCAGGCGCCAGGTTCCACGGACGGATCGCGTCGAACAGGTAGTGGGCCACGCGCGTGCGCTTCAGCATCATGCCGGCCCACACGTACAGGCCGACCTGCAGGTAGATGCCTGCCTGACCCGTGATCTTGTCGAGGTAGTTCGCGACGCCCGCCGGGTAGCTCTCAAAGCCCAGGAACCACACGCTCGCGATGAAGCCCATCGAGCAGTACAGCGGGACCGCGAGGAGCGCGTGGCTCAGCGAGCCTCCCTGCTTGAGCGACGGATCCGGCCGCGCGATCAGCGCCGCGTTGATGCCGGCCATCGCGACGAAGCCCGCCGCCCACACCAGCGCGAGCGTGGGGCTGCCCTGGTCCAGGCCGGAGTCCACGAGCAGGTTGTAGCGAGCGACGCAGGAGTACGCGACGAGCACGTTCACGACGAACTGCGCGAGGTTGGAGGCGCGCGAGTCCATCACCGTGACCACGTTGCGCAGGCCAATGTGGCCCTGCAGCGCGCTGGCCGTCGCGGCGCAGATGGCGATGAGGAGGACGAGCCAGCCCTCGAAGCTCTGACGGCCGACGCTGGTGATGGCAGAGAGCGTGGTCTCCGCGACGCGGAACGCCTTGAGTGAGGGCGTGATCATCGCCTGGAGCTCGTCGTAGCGCGTGTGCTCGGCGGCGCAGGCCGCCTTGGCGGCGGCGATGGCCTCGGTGTTCGGACCTGTTGCGGCGGCGCCACCGAACATGTCGTCGAGCAGCGCGTCGTCCGCGCCCTTCGGAGGTGCGGCGGCGGGCGTCCCGGCGGTGCCGTCGGTCGCGACGGGCGCGGTGGGCGAGGGCGGCTGGATGGCGGGAGGCACGGCGTCCGCAGGGGGCGGCGCGGCGGCGTCCGGCGCCGGCGCGGCCGGTGCGGCGGCGCCGGCGGGCACGGGGCCTCCGGCGGGCGGGGTCGCGAACATGTCGTCGAGCATCGCGTCGTCGGCCGACTTGGGCTTCGCGTCCGCGCCGATCTTGTCGGCGTCGCACTCGGGCGGCTTGGGGTCGTAGCGGATCTCGGAGTAGCCGGGCCAGGTCTGCTCACCGACGGCGAGCATGCGGGCTTGGACGACCTCGGAGGTGCCCTGCGCGACGGCCAGCAGCAGGACGAGGAGCGCAGGGAGGGTGCTGAGCCAAGTACGGACATGGCTCGGGGCGGCTTCGTGGGACAAGGGCTCTCCGTCCTACTTCAAGATGTCGTTGAACATGTCATCGTCGACCTTGGTGTCGTCGACGGCCACGTCATCGGGGAAGGTGCCGAACGCGTCCGTGGGCGTGCGGTAGCCCACCTTGGCGGTCCAGATGCGGTCAGACTCGTTGCGGACGATCGCCGTGGCGTAGACGTCGAGCATCGCCCACTTCGGGTCCATCGGCGTGGCGTTGAGCGAGCCGACATGGGACTTGACGGCCTTGCGGAGCTCGGCCTCGTGCCCGGTCGACGCCGCGGTCTGTGCCAGGAACGCACCCGCGAGTCGAACGCCCGCGGTCTGGCCCTTGGCCACGCTCTGGCCGAACAGCGCCCACGGATCGCCCACGTCCGGGCTGCCCTCCATCAGCGCCCAGATGGCGGCCTTCATCGCGTTGGGCGCGCCCCACCACTTGTCATCGTCCAAGCAGGCTGACGCGCGCACGACGCTCGCAGGGATGGACATCGGCACGCCAGCCTGGCCGCCTGCGCCCATGTCGTGCACCACGGCCAGCACGCCCGCCGACAGGCCGAGCATGTAGATCAGCTGGTCGCTGTCCTTCTTGAGGGTCGGGCAAGCGCCGTCCGGCTCCGGGACGCCGTACTCGTCGGCCAGGAGTGTCCAAGCCGAGAGGTAGCGACGCGCGGCCACGGCGTGGGCGCGCTGGACGCGCTCGCTGGCGTCGTGGGCGCCCTCGGTGTCTTCGCGGCGAAGCGCGCGCGCCGTGTCGAGCTGCGCCTCCCACACGTCGTCCTCCAGGCACATGCCCGCGGACAGCATCGAGACGATCGACGTCTTGGCGGCGTGGTGGCTGGCGTCGTTGAACGCGCCGATCATGGGGCCCAGGCCCTCACCGACGGCGCAGCCGACCCCGACGTCGCCCGAGCGCATCACGTAGGGCATGACCAGCCGGTCGGTGGATCCGGCGAGGGTGTTGCCGATCGCGCCGTTGCAGGCGGTGAGGATCGCGATGGCGATCGCGACGGGGACAAGGCGCGTCATGTCTGGAGCCTCCCACAGGATTCAGGACCCGGGGAGGCTACCACCTACAGGGGCGCGATGCACCCGACTTGACGGGCTTACTCCTTGGCCTCGGCGCACTCGGCGCGGGCGGCTTCGGACGCGCAGCGCACGCGGCGCATCAGGCCGAGGATCGTGCTGTCGTAGACGCCGCCGTCGCGCAGGGTGAGGCGGACCTTCTGAAACAGCGTGTCGTAGCCGGGCTTGTCGGCGTCGGGGATGGTCAGCAGCTTGGGCGCCACCTTGGCTTCGGACTGCTTGACGACGGCGAGCGCCTTGTCGAAGTAGTTGTAGGCGTACTCGCGCGCCCACTGGCCAAAGCCGGCGGGGAAGCGGTCGGCCCGCAGGACAACCTGAAGGGTGAGCTGCGAGAGCGTGAAGTTGATGATGCCGCCGGTGGTGCCGATGCCGCGGTACAGCTCGAGCGGCTCGTAGGCGGTGGCCGGGGCGTAGATGGTGTCGACCGAGTGGCTGTTGAACATGGGGCCGAAGGTCGCCGTGGTCGCCGACTTGGTGGACATGCCCACGGTGCGGGCCATGGTCTCGGCGGCCTTGTCCGCGCTGATGATCGCGATGGACTTGCCGGCCAGATCCGTGGACTTGCGCCAGGCCTTGTCGCGGCCGTAGAGCATGACCGCGCCGGCCGGGTAGATGCCGCCGTTCTCGTACGCGCCGGACTTCATCTTGGCCGCCATGCGCGGGTCCTTGAGGTAGGCGAGGGTGGACTTGAGCCAGTCGTAGCGGGGCAGGGCGCCGATCGCCTCGACGGTGGCGGAGGCGAGGCCGAAGCCGCGGGCGGAGATGCCGGTCACGAGGATGGCGTCACACTTGCCGGCGACCAGATCGTCTGCGGCGGTGCGCTCCTCGACGTCCGCGCGCAGCGTGAAGGCGACGCCCTTGGCGACCGATTCGATCGCCATGGCCTGGGCGTTCTTGTAGGCCGGGCCGTTGGTGCCCATCGGGTCATAGACGCACAGGGTGCGCGTGTCCGCGGCGAGCGCGGTCTGGCTGAACAGCAGGGCGGCGGCAACGGCGACGGCGGACAAGGTGCGCGACATCATCGACTCCAGTCGAATGTAGAAGGGGGTTCCGCGGAACGGGCAGCCGTATAGCACGGGAGCGCGGCAGGTATTCCACGCCACGTGATGGAACCGTCGAATGCCGATTCAAGGCTCCGCAATCGCGGCGTGCCTCTGGCCTAGAGCGGGGCGCCAGCGCTGTCCGCGTCGTCGGCGGTCCGGGTCGACGAATCGTCCACGGCGCGACGAATGCGAAGCGGCGCGTTCGCGACACGGGCGAGCGCGAGGCTCGACAGGACGCAGAAGAGCAAGGCGAAGAAATCCCACAACATCGGACGCTCGCAGGGTCCGTATAAATAGACTGAGAACGGCTGCGGGTTGTCACGGACGTGTAACTTCGGCATTTTCCACCCAAACGGGTGCGGCAGATGTCGGACGGTCTGACACCCACCGTCACCTCATGTTCGCGTGCCTTGGCCTACATTAGCGCAGGAGCGAAGGTGAATAAGGCTGGATTGTTCATGCGGTTTGTCGCCCGACAGTCGGGCGTGCCTGTAATGTCCGCATAGTGGGCGTGGAAACAGCATCGTTCGGCCATGTGTCGCCTTAGGCACGGCGCTGGCCATGGCCTCCTCCCGAGCGGAGGTTGTGCATGTCGGTGCGGGTTCACAGTGGGGCGATCGTGGGTGTGGACGCGGTCCCCATCGAGGTCGAGGTCGACCTGCTGCGCCGACTCCCAGGGGTCTGCGTGGTCGGTCTGGCGGCCGGCGCGGTGCGGGAGTCCGCCGAGCGGGTCCGCTCAGCCATCGTCGCCGCGGGCTTGGAGTTCCCCCGCAAGCGCGTCGTGGTCAACCTGGCGCCCGCGGGGCTTCGCAAGGACGGCGCGGCGCTGGATCTGCCGATCGCCGTCGGCGTGCTCGCCGCGGAGGGCCTGGTCCCGGAGGCTGGCTTGGAGGAGCTGCTCTTCGTGGGGGAGCTGTCGCTGGCGGGTCGGACCCGCGCGGTTCGCGGCGCGGTCGCCCTGGCGCACCTGGCGCGGGTGACGGGCCGAACCCTGGTGCTGCCGACCGAGATGGCGGCCCAGGCGGCGGCCGCGCGCGACGTGAACGTGCTCGCCGCCGACGACCTCGGCGCGGTGATCGCGCACCTTCGGGGGGAGCGCCCGCTGCCGTCCGCCGCGGCGTGGGTGGGGAAGGCGCGGGATCGGCGGGTCGATCTGTCCGACGTGCGCGGGCAGGCGCTGGCGCGGCGTGCGCTGGAGATCGCGGCGGCGGGCGGGCATCACGTGCTGCTGATGGGGCCGCCCGGGTGCGGCAAGTCCATGTTGGCCCGTCGGTTCCCGACGATCCTCCCGCCGCTGGAGGAGCACGAGGCCCTCGACGTCACCCGCATCCACGGGGCTGCCGGCCTGCTGTCCTCCGATGCGGGCCTGATCCGCGAGCGCCCGTTCCGCGCGCCGCACCACTCGGTCAGCGTCGCGGGCATGGTCGGCGACCGCACGCTGCGCCCGGGCGAGGTGAGCCTCGCGCACCAGGGCGTCTTGTTCCTCGACGAGGCGACCGAGTTCTCGCGGCCCGCGATCGAGGTGCTGCGCGGTCCGCTGGAGGACGGCGTCGTTCAGCTCACGCGGGCCGAGGGCACGGTGACCTACCCGGCCGAGGTGATGCTGGTGATGGCCGCCAACCCGTGCCCGTGCGGCATGCGGGGGAGCGCGACGCCGTGCCGCTGCACCGACACCGAGGTGCTCCGCTACCGGCGCAAGCTGTCGGGTCCGATCCTGGACCGCATCGACCTCCACGTCGAGCTGCGGCCGGTGCCCGCGGACCAGATCCTCGGAGGCGCGCCCGGTGAGGCGTCCGCGGAGGTCCGCGACCGCGTGGTGCGGGCCCGGCGCGCGCAGGCCGCGCGTGGCCAGCACGCGGTGAACGGGCGCCTGGAGCGCGCGGAGCTCGACCGGCTCGCGTCGCCCGAGCCCGAAGCGTCCAAGCTGCTCGGCGATGCCGTGCACCGGCTTGGGCTGTCCGGTCGCGCCACGACGCGGCTGCTCAAGGTCGCGCGCACCATCGCAGACCTGGAAGGCGCGGCCGACGTCGCGCCCCACCACGTCGCTGAGGCGCTCGGCTTTCGGCCGCTGGCGCCGGTGGACTGAACTTCTCCGTCTCGACCGGCGGGTTGTCCGTTGGTCTTCCGTCGTGGGCGCGGTTCGCCCACAATTCGAGTTGAGGTGATGTGATGAACGAGCTGAAGAACGACGAGCGGGTCAAGGCGCTGAGCTCCACCCTGGACGGGCTGGACAAGCGCTACGGCAAGGGCTGCGTGATGCGCCTTGGCGAGCGCGCCGCCGCTGAGGTGGACGTGATCCCCACGGGGTCGATGACGCTGGACGAGCTGCTGGGCATCGGCGGCTGGCCGCGCGGTCGCGTGGTCGAGGTGTACGGACCGGAGTCGAGCGGCAAGACGACGCTCGCACTCCACGCGGTCGCCGAGGTGCAGGCGATGGGCGGCACCGCGGCCTTCATCGACGCCGAGCACGCGCTCGACGTGATCTACGCGGAGAAGCTGGGCGTCGACACGAGCGCGCTGCTGGTGTCGCAGCCGGACTCCGGCGAGCAGGGGCTTGAGGTGGCGGAGGCGCTGGTGCGCTCCGGCGCGGTCGATCTGATCGTCGTCGACAGCGTCGCCGCGCTGGTCCCCCAGGCTGAGCTCGAGGGCCAGATGGGCGACCCGCACATGGGCCTGCAGGCGCGCCTGATGTCGCAGGCGCTCCGCAAGCTGACGGCGATCACGCACCGCACCGGCGCGATCGTGATCTTCCTCAACCAGGTCCGGCAGAAGATCGGGGTTGTGTTTGGCAACGCCGAGGTCACGCCCGGCGGCAACGCGCTGAAGTTCTACGCCAGCATCCGCATGGAGATCCGCCGCGTGGGCGGCCTGACGGCGGGCGAGGAGCAGGTGGGCGCGCGCACGCGGCTGAAGGTCGTGAAGAACAAGCTCGCGCCGCCCTTCCGCTCCGCCGAGGTCGACATGCTCTACGGGCGCGGCATCAGCCAGGAGTCCGAGATCATGGAGCGCGCCGAGAAGGCGGGCGTGATCGCGCGCTCCGGCTCGTGGTTCGCGTTCGGCGACGAGCGGCTGGGCCAGGGCAAGGACAACGTCCGCGACCGCCTGCGCGCCGAGCCCGATCTGCGCGCCCGGCTGGTGGACGCGCTCCGCACCCAGGTGGTCGCGGAGGCCAAGTAGACATCGCGGTCGTCGGGTCCGTGCGCAGGCCTCATGCCTGGAGCGGACCCGGCGAGCGGGGCGCGCAGCCTGCCATCGTCGGCGGCGCGCCCATGGGGCTTAAGCGGCGTCGTCCCCGCGCGGGCGGCGCTTGGTCTTCACTTCACGCCTCACGAGCTCGAACTCGGGCCGGTGGCGGCGGTCGTGTCGGTCATCATGAAGATCCGGCTCTTCTCGATGCCGGCGAACTTCAGGAACCCGATGACGATCGCCTGCTCGGGCTGGCGAGAGGACATGATCTGACGCGCTTGGAGCCGCGCGATCTCTTCGCCGAGCTGCACGCGGGTGAAAGGGCGGTCCGCGAACTGGCCCTTGAGGTGGTCGAACAGCGCGAGGTTGTTGCCGTTTCGGAAAGGGTTCTCGCCGACGATGCGGTA
>CANJMY010000035.1 GCA_947475315.1 Pseudomonadota bacterium
AGCGCACCTCCCACCCCTCCTGTGCGCACGCTCGGACGCGGGGGAACCACACGGGACGAGCGATGACACCACGGATCATGTCGGACGCGGCCGAGCGAACTAGCGCCCGCCGAGCAGCAGCAGCCGGTGCTCCATCTCCTTGAGCGGCATCAGGTCGCCCTTGCGTGACGCGACCTCGATCCCGGCCTTGTACACGCCGATCGCGTCGCTCCAGCGCTCCAGCTTCTCCAGCGCACGACCGCGCGCGAGGTAGACGGGCGAGTTGTGCTTGTCGACCTCGATCGCGTGCGCGAGGTGTCGCTCCGCCTCGTCGGCTTCATCCAGGGTGGTCAGGGCGACGCCGATCCCGAACAGCGCGATGGGGTCGTCCGGGTCAATCTCCAGCACCTGCTGGAACATGCCGCGCTTGCGCGTCGCGTCCTTGCGCTTGGACTTCTCCAGGTCGGCGTCCACGCTGGCGCCCGCGCTGCCGCCGCGCGCCTTGGCCATCTGCTTGAGGGTGGCCTTGCCGCCTTCGTCCTCCGCCGTCTGCTTGTCGCCGATCTTCATGTAGTAGAGCGACAGGTTCGTGTTCACGATCGGCTCGTCGGGGGCGACCTCCTCCAGGCGACGGAACACGTCGATCGCCTCGTGGAAGCGCTGCGCCCGGCCGAGCATCACGCCGATCGCCTCGTACGCGTCGGCGAACGACGGGTCGAGGTGCAGGGCCTCCTCAAGCAGGCGGATGGCGCCGGTCTCGTCGCCGTCGGCGAAGGTGCGGATGGCGCGGTCGTGCAGCTGTCGCACGCGCGCGTCGCGGTCGGGGGCGCTGTGCAGCGGCAGCAGGGCCACCGTGGCGTGCAGGACGCCGCCATCGAATCGCAGCGTGATCTTGCGACCGGGGGTGCGGGCGTCGCGCACCAGGTAGGCCAGCGCGACCGGCGCCCCGGCGATCGGCGACCAGGTGCGGCTCGCGATCTGTCCGACCTTCTCGCCGGTGTCGTCGTCGATCAGGTCCGATCCAATGGGCGAGAGCGCGCCCATCACCGCGTCGGCGACGATGTCGAACTCACCCCGGCCTTCGTCGATCACCAGCGCGCGGAGCAGGTGCGGCACGCTCCCGTACGTGCGCACGCGCGCGATGACCTCTTGCCCCAGGTAGCAGCCCTTGCTGTAGCTGACGGCGGACTGCTCGACGCCGGTCTCGGGCAGCAGGCGGCGGCGCGGCTCGGTGTCGGGCCCCACGCGCGGCATGCCCGCCTCGATCCGGTGGATCTCGATGACGCCCGCGGCGACGACCGGGTGGAGCAGCTGCGCGTCCACGCTCGCCCCGCCGCGCGCGAGGGCGTCGGTCGCCAAGGAGAACGTCTCGTGCCCGGCGGGCCACGCGATCACAAAGCCGACGTCGCCGCCCAGGCTGCGGCGGATCACAAACGCGCCCGCGGGCGGCGTGAAGCCGGCGTCCTTGCGCGCGCGACGCAGCGGGCGGATGGCGTGCTCGGGGAGGCTGGCCCAAGGCTCGAAGCCAATCGCACCGAACGTCGCGTCGCACACCTCAGCGGCGAGCGGGCCCTGCACCATCAGCCAGTCGTACGCGTCGTCCAGCGTCAGCGTCAGGTCGTCGGAGAAGAGGAACCCGTCCAGGTCGGCGAGCAGCGCCGGCGCGTCCGGAGCGGGCAGCAGCATCAGGAAGACGGGCGGCGCGGTGTCCGCGACGATCGCGCGGTGCAGAGACGCGACAGACTTGAGGTGTCCGGTGCGCGTCACGCGCGCGGTGAGCGATCCCGCGCCCGGCTCCAGCCTCTCGACGTCGCTCGTGAGCTGGCTGTGCAGGAAGCGCCCGGCGTCGGGGCCTGCGGCCCGCACGATCGCGAGCGCGGCGGGGCCGGTGGCGGTGCCGGCGGGGAACGCCGCGATCCAGGCCGTGTCACGCCCGTGTCGTGCGGCCGACACGACGGCGGGGTTGAGGAGCGTGGTCATGTCAGAGCGAGAACGACTCGCCACAGCCGCACGTGTTCGCCGCGTGCGGGTTGTGGAAGACGAACCCACGACCCTTCAGGCCGGACTGGTGGTCCAGCGTGATGCCGCCCAGGTAGATCGTGGACTTCCGGTCGAGGAGGACCTCGAAGTCGCCGAACGGCAGCTTGGTGTCGCCTTCACGCGGCTCGGTGAACTCGAGCACGTAGGTGAGGCCGGAGCAGCCGCCGCCCTTGATGCCCAGACGCAGCGACTTCCCGAGGTTCTCCGACTCGGTCAGCAGGCGGCGCACTTCGTCGCACGCTGAGTCGGTCAGGTTCACCAGGCGACCAGGGGTCTCGGACTCGAGTTCCATCACGGCCTCCGGAGGGGGATTCGGGCAGCCATCGAATATAGCACCAATCTGGTCCTCGACAACGCCACGACCCGTCAGGATGCGTTCGCCGCCACGCAGCATGGGTCGGACGTGGGGAGCACCGCCGCGAACCCGCCGCTCTGCGTGCGCATGTTCGTGGTCTGGCCCTGGTAGAGCCGCGCGAAGAACAGCTGCACCTGGCCGCGGTAGGCGATCGCGCGCACGTCGAACTTGAGCGGCGTCCGCACGCCGTCGATCGTCACGTGGCGCTCCGGCGGCGGGATCAGCGCCTGCGCCACGTAGGCGCAGCGGCCATCCGGGTCGACGGAGTCCCAGATCTCCCGCCACTTGCCTTGGGTCAGCTTGTCGCCGCGGTAGGCGGCGCGGCTCCCAAACCCGGCGACGGGCTTGAAGAACCAGCCGCGGCGGTTCGACCAGAGGGCAGGCTGCTGCTCCGGGAGCAGGCACCGCGTGCGAGGCACCACCCGGGCGAGCACGGCTCGGTCCTTCGGCGTGGCCCCCAGCGCGGCCAGCGCGTCGTCGTCCGACAGCGTCACCAGGCGCCGCTTGTTCGCCAGGCGCGTGTGCAGGTGGGGGTTGGGCGTGAACACCGCGGCGCCGCTCGCGTACGCGTCGCGCAGGGCGGCGCTCTCGGGCGCCTGCAGGCCGAAGTCGGTCGATCGCAGGTACACCAGGTCGATGACGTCGTCGCCCAGGCGCAGCGCGCCGTCGTCGAACCGGAACGCCTCGGGGGCGGCGATGACGGCCCTCCAGCCGACCCGCTCGAACAGCGCCTGGTACAGCAGGAACTCGGGGTACAGGAACTGCTCGGTCGGGGCGGCGTCGACGATCGCCACGGCCCCGGGCTCGCCGGCACCGCGCTGCGCCCGCCACTCCTCGCGGAAGGTGTCGATCAGCGCGTCCTCAAACTGCGTGTGCTGCGGGGGTAGGGTGACCGCCCCCTCCAGCGCCCCGATCATCCGCGCCGCCAGCAGGGCCCCGCCTGCGTTGGTGTTGATCTCGATGAGCTTGGGCCCGTCGGCGGACAGATGGAAGTCGTAGCCCATGAGCGCGCCGTGGGGGCCGTGGTCCTCGCGAGCGAGCGGGTCGAGCTCGTCGTCCGGGACGAAGCCGGGGAGGGCGGCGACCCGGTCCAGCACCGCGATGGCCGTGCGCATCGCGGCCAGGTCTGCGTCGTCGATGAACAGGGGGAGCGGCGCGAACAGGTGGGGCCGCGTCGCCAGGATCGCGTCGAGCGAGGCGGGGCCCACCGCGTCGAACGCCCCAGCCAACCCGGTGGCGTCCGTCTTGATGCAATCGCAGGTCGCGTTGAGCGTATTCGCGTCGGGGTGGGTCATGTCGTCCCTGTAGGACCCGATGGGGGTCATGCCAAGGAGGCGTCACGCCGGGCGGCTGATGGTGCAGCGTTCGGTTGCGGTGGTGCGTATCGGACAAACCGACGTTTTCGCTAGTGAAAACGGTTTTTTGTCGGGTGGACGACGGCGATGAGAGGCGGGACCGGGTCGCGCGGGCACGGCGCGCGCTCATACGTGGCTCTGGTTGAACGAGGTCGTGGATCTCCATGTCGCATTCTGACGGCTCGCACCCCGAAGGGGAGCGCCCGCTGTGGCCGCTCGCGCTCGCCGCGCTGGGTGTGGTTTACGGCGACATCGGTACGTCGCCGCTCTACACCTGGAACGAGTCGGTCCATCATGTGGGCCACGCGGACATCCACGTGCTCGGCATCGCGTCGATCATCGTGTGGTCGCTGCTGCTGCTCGTCACCCTCAAGTACGTCGGCTTGGTGCTCAACGCCGACAACCAGGGCGAGGGCGGCGTGTTCGCGCTCTTCGGGATCATCAAGAAGGCGCGCGGAGCCAAGACGCTCGGGCTCGCGCTGATCCTCGCGGCCGGCTTCCTCTACGGCGACGGCGTCATCACGCCTGCCATCTCCGTCATGTCGGCGATCGAGGGCCTCACCGTCATCGCGCCCAGCATGGAGGCCTTCGTCGTCCCGCTGACGCTGATCGTCCTGACCGTGCTGTTCTCGGTCCAATGGCGAGGCACGGCGGCCGTCGGGCGCATCTTCGGCATCGTCATGGTGGTCTGGTTCCTGACCATCTCGTCGATCGGCGCGCTGCGGATCGCCC
The DNA here is from genome assembly GCA_947475315.1 of Pseudomonadota bacterium. Taxonomy (GTDB): domain Bacteria; phylum Myxococcota_A; class UBA796; order UBA796; genus CAIOSP01. The sequence goes on from CANJMY010000035.1 coordinate 4,462, forward strand.
AATACCCTGAAGTGCTCTGGGCGTTGTCTCCCACGTACGCGGCACGCCTGGTGATGTCGCTGAAGTGGGACCATCTGGCCGGCCTGCTCGGCGCGGTCGTCCTGGCCATCACCGGCGGCGAGGCGCTCTACGCCGACCTCGGCCACTTTGGCTCCAAGCCCATTCGAGTGAGCTGGATCTTCTTCGTGCTGCCGTGCCTTGTGCTGTCGTACCTGGGCCAGGGCGCCTTCTTGCTCGCGGGCGGCAAGGTGATCGCGGGCAACGTGTTCTACAGCTCCGTGCCCGAGATGATCCGCCCGGCCATGGTGCCGCTGGCCACCGCCGCCACCATCATCGCCTCGCAGGCGTTGATCACCGGCGCGTTCAGCCTCACCGTCCAGGGCGTCAACCTGGGCCTGTTCCCGCGCCACCGCGTGGTCCACACCTCGTCCGAGATGGAGGGCCAGATCTACCTGCCCGTCATCAACTGGATGCTGTGGGCGGGCTGCTGCACGCTGGTCATCATGTTCCAGCGCTCCTCCAACCTGGCGGCCGCCTACGGCATGGCGGTGACCACCGTCATGGTCGTCACCAGCTTGGCGATGCTCGTGGTGTCGCGTCACGTGTGGCGCTGGTCGATGTGGCTCGTGGCCCTCGTCTGGGTGCCGCTGCTGTTGCTCGACCTGTCCTACTTCACCGCCAACTTCATGAAGATCCTCCACGGCGGCATCGTGCCGGTGGTGATCGGCGTCGGCCTGTTCTTCTCCATGCAGGTCTGGCAGTGGGGCCGCGCGCAGGTGCAGCAGGCCTACCGGGCTGCCCGCCGCATGCGCATCGGTGAGCTGGTGGAGGTGCGCGAGCGCCTGCTCCTCGTTCCCCGCACCATCGTCTACATGACCAGCCAGACGGTCGACCTGGACGGCTACGTGCCGGTCACGCTGGAGACCTTCCTGCGCAAGTGGGGCGTCGTCCCCAAGGACGTGGTGCTCTTCACCGTCGAGACGTCGTCCAAGCCCTACTGGGTGGGCCGCCGCGCGCAGGTGCTGGAGCTCGCGCCCGGCATCCGCAGCATCGTCGCCACCTTTGGCTACATGGAGGCGCCCAACGTCCCCGCCGCGCTTGAGTCCGCCGGCATCAAGGACGTCGACGGCGTCGTGGTCGGCCAGGAGGAGCTGCACTGGGGCAACGCCACCGGCTGGCGTCGCAGCTGGGCGTTCGGCTTCTCGTGGTTGGCTCGCCTGGCGACCCAGGCGCACATGTACTTTGGTCTCGGCGGCCTGGGCGCCAAGGTCACCAAGGTCGTCGTGCACGTGGAGAACTTCGGCTCCGAGAACCCGCGGGTCAACATGCCCGAGGACATGATCTCGGTCGACCTGCCGGTCTGACCGGGACGGCGCTCCGACCGACCGACCGACCGACCGTCGGATAGATCGCGGTCGTCCCCTCGCCTCCGGAGCTCCGGTGTTCGACCCCGCCACCTTCGACGCCACCCTGTTCCGCTACCCGGGCGCGGGCGGCTGGACGTTCGCGCCGGTGCCGGACGCCTACGCGCCGCCGGTCACCGCAGGGTGGGGGCGGACACCCGTGCGCGCCACGGTCGATGGCCGCGCTTGGGACACCAGCGTCTGGCGCGACAAGACCCACGGCACGCTCCTCGCCGTGCCCAAGAAGCTGCGCGGCGACAAGGAGGCAGGGGACGTGGTGACCGTGACGATCGCGCCGCGCTGAGTCGCGACCTACGCGATGACGCCCAGCTCCCGCCCGACCTCGGTGAACGCCGCCACCGCCCGTTCCAGGTGCGCGCGCGTGTGCGCCGCGGACACCTGCACTCGGATCCGCGCCTTGCCCATCGGCACGACCGGGTACGAGAACCCGATCACGTAGATCCCGCGCTGGAGCAGCGCGTCGGCCATCTTGGACGCGAGCGCCGCGTCGCCCAGCATCACGGGCGCGATCGGGTGCACGCCGGGTCGGATGTCGAAGCCCGCGTCGGTCATGGCCTTGCGGAAGTACGCCGTGTTCTCGGCCAGGCGCTGGCGCAGGTCGTCGCTGGTGCTCAGCCGCTCCAGCACGGCGAGTGCGGCGCCCGCGATCACCGGCGGCAGCGTGTTGCTGAACAGGTACGGGCGGCTGCGCTGGCGCAGGATCGCGACGATCTCGGCGCGGCCGGTGGTGAAGCCGCCCGCGCTTCCGCCGAGCGCCTTGCCGATCGTCGACGTGATCACGTCCACCCGGTCAAGCACGCCCTTGTGCTCGCAGGCGCCGCGGCCCGTGGGGCCGAAGAAGCCGGTGGCGTGGCACTCGTCCACGTGCACCATCGCGCCGAACTTGTCGGCGAGCGCGCACACCACGTCCAGCTGCGCGATGTCGCCGTCCATGCTGAACACGCCGTCGGTCGAGATCAGGATGCGCCGCGCGCCGCCTGCGCGGGCCTCCTCCAGCTTGGTCCGCAGGTCGGCCATGTCGTCGTGCGCGTAGCGAAAGCGCGCCGCCTTGCACAGGCGGATGCCGTCGATGATCGACGCGTGGTTGAGCGCGTCCGACACGATGGCGTCGCGCTCGTCCAGCAGCGGCTCGAACAGGCCGCCGTTCGCGTCAAAGCACGCCGCGTAGAGGATGGTGTCCTCCTTGCCGTGGAAGCGGCTGAGCGCGGCCTCCAGCTCCTTGTGCAGGTCGAGCGTGCCGCAGATGAAGCGCACCGACGCCATGCCCAGCGCGTAGCGGTCGAGCGTCTCGTGCGCGGCCTGGACCAGGCCCGGGTCGTTCGCCAGGCCCAGGTAGTTGTTCGCGCAGAAGTTGATCACGTGGGCGCCGTTCGCGACCGAGATGTCGGCGGACTGCGGCGACGTGATCACGCGCTCGGCCTTGAAGGTGCCAGCGGCGCGGATGGCGTCGAGTTCAGCGCGGAGCGAGGAGCGGACGTCGTCGTGGTACAAGGGACCTCCCGGATGGGGCCGACGTAGCACGTCGACTGGGCCGGGCGGGATACGCAGCGCCACATGGACGAACGCTCCTCCGACCGCCAGGATCGTGTGCTGACGCTCGTCGCCGTGGTGGGCTGCGGCGCGCTGGCCTTGGCGCTGCGTCTCCCGTGGCTGGCGCACGGCTACAGCTCCGACGAGGTCGGCCTGCTCGTCCCCGGCGACTTCGTCCGGCAGTTCCTCGACCCCGAGACCGGCGTGAACCCGCCGATGTACCGCTGGCTGCTGTTGGTGTTCCCGCGCGCCGCCGCCATGGTGGGTGGCCGCTGGATCTCGCTCTTGGCCAACGTAGGCGCGGTGATGGGGATCGCGGCCGTCGGTCGTGCGGTCGCCGGTCGCTGGTGGGGCGCCCTGCTCGCGGGCCTGCTCTTGGCGGTCCACCCGCCGTCCATCGACGCGTCGACCAGCGCGCGCGCCTACGGCCTGTGGTCGCTCGGCATGGCGGCGCACTTGGGCGCGCTCGTCGCGTGGTCGCGGACGCGGTCCCGTTCGGCCGCCGTGGCCGTGGCGCTGACCGCGCTGATCTTGCCGTGGATCCACTACTTCAGCGTGCCGTGGATGCTGGTCGTCGGCCTGGGCGTGGCGGCGACCGTGCCCGAGCTGCGGGTGTTGCCGCTGCTCTACGCGCCCGCGGCGCTGGGCTTCTTGCCGCTCCTCCAGCGCATCCTGACCCAGACCGTCCGGCGCGAGCCGCCTGCGTGGCCGGTGGGCCGCGTCCTCGATCTGGTCGTGGGCATGGGGCTGTCGTCCCGCGCGCTCCCGCAGCTGCGCGACGGCGAGCCCACGCTCCCGTCCAACCCGAGCATGCCCGCGCTGGTGGTCGTGGTGGCAGGCCTGCTCTGTCTCGCAACCTGGCGCCGACTGCCACCTGCGTCCCGCGTGCTGACCTGGGCGATGCTCGCCGTGCCCGTGGCGGTGGCCGTGCTCGCCACGCGCCAAGCGGTCCGCCCCCCCACGGCGATGATGATGGCGACGCTGTCGGCGGCCTGGCTGGCGGCAGTGGTGGCGATCCCGTCCAAGCCTTGGCTGCGCGGGCTCCTCGCGCTCACGCTGGCGGCCCCGCTCGCCTGGGCGACCCTCGACCGGCTGGGCCAGTCCCAGGGTGAGGTTCACGAGCGCGACGCCGTGCGTGAGGTCGCGATGCGCCTGTCGGACGGTCGCTTCCCTTCGGGCGCGCTGAGCATCACCCCCGCGTCCGACGCCCTGCCGATGTTCTACTACCTGACCGGGCGCTACATCTCGGAGGCGGCCCATGGCGGGCCATGCGGATCGGACCCGAGCTGCTTCGCGGTGGGGGAGCGCGCCGTCCGCGTCCGGGACGTGATCGCGCCGGGCGAGACGCCCTGGCTGGTCGTGTTCGGCCCCAAGCCGAAGGGACCCGCCGCTTGCGCAGAGGTGGAGCGCCTGCCCGGCGCCCTGATCTTGCAGTGCGGGACGCATCCCTGACGATCGATCCACGCGGATCCACGCTCGACTGTGCTACGACGAGCCGTTCCGACGAGGTCCTCCATGCGCACCGTGACCCTCCCGCTCCTGCTGGCCCTCGCTGGCTGCTCCGAAGTCGGCATCCTGACCGAGGTGCCGATCCCGCCGCTGACGCTGTCGCTCGAGCAGCCGATCTACGGTGAGTTCACCGGCAACGGCCCCATGACGGTGATCGGCCACGTGTCGCCCCCGGAGTCGGTGGTCACGGTCGAGGGCCAGGTGGTCGCGGTCGGGTCGGACGGCACCTTCACGGTCGACGTGCCCTACGAGAAGCCCTACCGCATCCTCGACGTCACGGCGGATGCGTACGAGCAGCACGAGGAGATCCGCATCCCGGCCTTCGCGGGCACGGATCCGCTGCTCTCCTGGCCCGGCGCCATCACCGCGCGCCTGACGCCGTCGGGTCTGGACGGCCTGGCCAACATCCTCGGCGGCGTGGTCGACGGCCTGATCAGCGACCAGGCGATCATGAACGCCATCCCGCCGATCGGCGGCGGCGCCTTCACCATCGAGGTGACCGGCGTGTCGCGTCAGCCGATCGCGGTCGACCTGATCCCGGCGGACGACGGCATCCACGCGCACTTCCAGATCACGGACGTGCGCCTCGACATCATGACGACCGCCGACCTGTTCGGCCTGGTGATTGAAGTCCCGGGCGCGCTGACCTTCCCCAAGATCGGCCTCGACGCGCTGGTCGACGCGCACCTCGACGACACCACCGGCGGCATCGTCGTCGGCCTGCTCGACCCCAAGACCGCGTTCGACATCCCCGTGATCGAGCTGTTCGGCCTGGGCCTGGACTGGCTCTCGCAGCTCATCCAGAACTTCTTCGACGTCAGCACGCTGCTCGATCAGCTCCTGTCGGGCGTGATTGGCAACCTCGATTCGATCCCGCTCGGCGGCCCCATCCAGTTCGACACCAACCTCCTCGGCACGCGCATCGCGGTGGCCCTGCAGGACCTGTCGACCGATCACCTGGGCGTCGGCCTGTCGCTCGGCGTCGGCCTGAACGGCCCCGTCCCGGCCAACGCCGGTGACGTGCCGATCCCCGACGGCGTGATGGCGTCCAACCCGGACCTCGAGGTCCTGCTGCACGACGGCGTCCTCCAGCTCCTGCTCGACTCCAGCCTGCTCGACCTGCTCAACCAGAACCTGGTCCTGCCGGGCTTCCTCGGCTTCGTGCTCGACCCGCTCATTGGCGGCCTGCCCGGCGGCGAGCAGCTCCCCGACCACTCCGGCTGGTGCATCGCGCTCACCCCCGGCACCGCGCGCGCCGCCCGCTTCGGCGTGGGCGACGCGCCGCTCGGCGGCATCTACCTGCCCGACGCGAACGTCACGTTTGGCTACCAGCAGCCGGGCAGCCAGGACTGCACCGACTGGCTCGTCGCCTCGCTCGCGATCGAGATGTACCTGAACCTGACCGAGGGCACGAAGATCGGCATCGGCCTGGAAGTGCCGGAGGGCAAGGTGCTCAGCTACGGCGCCACCATCACCGACGACGCCGAGGTCATCGCGCAGCTCGGCGGCGTCATCTCGTCGCTGCTCGACCTGTTGGGCGGCGCGCTCAACATCGACCTCGGCCAGCTGCTCGGCGGTCTGGGCGGCGCCACCGGTCTGCCCACCGACGCGCTCAACATCTCCATCGGCGAGCGCATCCCGGCGACGGCCGCGGACGGCACCCCCATCGACGGCGGCATCTTCTTGGGCATGAACCTGTTCGGCCCGACCGAGACGCCCGTGGCCAACCCCTAGTGCGCGTCGTCCAGACCGAGGAGCTGCCCTGGGAGCCCGCGTCGGCGCCCGAGGGCTGGGGTGCCGATCGCAAGCGCCTGGCCGCGGCGTCCGGCGGCCGCGAGCTGGGCGCGAGCTTGTACCGCCTGCCCGCGGGTCGCACGTCCTTCCCGCTGCACTTCCACCACGGCAACGAGGAGGCGATCTTCGTGATGTCGGGGGTGGGTACGCTGCGGCTGGGTGACGCCGAGCAGGAGGTCCGCGCGGGCGCCTGGATCTCCCTGCCGCGCGGGCCAGGGCACGCGCACCAGCTCACCGCCGACAAGGGCGAGGAGCTGGTCTACCTGTGCGTGTCGACCATGCACTCACCCGACATCACCGAGTACCCGGACAGCGGGAAGCTCGGCTTGTTCGCGGGGAGCGCCCCCGGCGGCTCTGTCGCCGATCGCACGCGGGTCGGGTTCTACCGGATCGACGACGCGACCTCGTACTGGCAGGGCGAAGAGGTCTTGCCCCGCAAGTGAGCGTCAGCCCGCGAACCGGATGAGCGTCTTGGGGTTGCCCTTGATCGTCTCTTCGAACGCGTTGCGCTCCCACGACTCGATCGGCACCATCGTGCCCTCGCCGCGGCGCAGGATGGTGTTCCAGATCGCGTCCTGGATCCCGTTGTCGCGCGACTCCAGCAGCGCCCGCGTCTGGTGCCACGTCTGGAAGATGCGCCGACCGACCACGCCATGGATCGTCAGGCCGTTCATGATCACGCGATGCGCGTCCTCGATGACCGCGTCGCCGTTCTTCACGCCGAACAGCACCACGTGACCGCCGCGGCGGGTGACCCGGACCGCGTTGTTCAGCGAGCTGTGCACGCCGGCCATCTCCATGGCGACGTCCACGCCGTCGCCGTCGGTCAGGTCGAGGATGGCCTCGCGCAGCGCGGGGTCGGACTTCCACGGTGCGTCGGCGGGCGGCATCGCGGGGGTGAGCACCACGTCGCAGCCGAGCTGCCGCGCGATCTCGGCGTGGTGCGGGTCCAGCTCGACGCCGATCACCTTGCGTGCGCCCATGCCGCGCGCGATCAGCACCGCGAACAGGCCGATCGTGCCGCAGCCGAGCACGGCGACGTTCTTGCCGCGCAGGTCGGTCACCTGACAGGCGTGGACGCCGTTGCCGAACGGCTCCTGGATGGCCGCGACCTCGGGGCGGATGCGGTCGATGTCGGTGCGCCACAGCGACTTGGCGGGCAGCTTCACGTACTCGGCGAAGCAGCCGTCCGTGGAGATGCCAATGATGCGCTCCTTGGCGCACACGTGGAGCTCACCCAGGCGGCACTGGGTGCAGGTTCCGCACACGATGTGCGACTCGGTCGTGACGATGTCGCCCGGCTTGTAGCCGTACTTGTCCTGCACGCGGGAGCCGACCTCGACGATCTCGCCCAACAGCTCGTGGCCGAAGATGCGCTTGTCCTGGCCGTCGTGGGTGAGCGACGAGTCGACCATGTCGCCGAACGACTTGCGCCACCAGATGCCTCGGTCTGACCCGCAGAAGCCCGCGTAGCGAACCTTGATGATCACCTGGGACTGGTCGCGCTTGTCCGGACCCGACTCGTCGAGCACGGGCATCGGCACCTGCTCCTTCACCATGCCGGTGGAGGTCTCCCAGCGTTCACGAGTGCGATCGAAGGTCAGTGCCCACATCGGGTGCTCCGGGAAGGGCTGGCGGTAACGTGGAAACGTCGCCTGTGCCGCGCTCGAACGTCCCTGTTCGTCTCGGTGTCCTTTCCGCGGGGAATGCGGTGCGCAGGCTTGCACCATCCATTTCTACTTGGAGTCCGCCATGTCCACGCTGACCTTCTCCTGCCCGTCCTGTGGCGGCCTGAACCGTGTCCCTGCGGCGCGCGTGGGCCAGACGCCCCGGTGTGGCCGTTGTCAGACCACGCTCGACGTGGCCGGGCACCCGGTCGTGGTCGACGATGACGCGTTGGCGCGGCTGATCCGCTCGTCGCCGGTGCCGGTGCTGGTGGACTTCTGGGCGCCGTGGTGCGGTCCGTGCCGCACGGTCGCGCCCCACCTGGAAGCGCTCGGCAAGAAGCACTCCGGCAAGCTGATCATCGCCAAGATCAACGTCGACGAGCACAAGCAGACCGCGGGCACGCTGGGCGTGCAGAGCATCCCGACGCTCGCGGTGTGGTCGGGCGGCCAGCTCAAGATCAAGGAGGCCGGCGCCCGAACCGGACCGGCGCTGGAGGCGTTCGTCGCGCCCTACCTGCGCTGACGGAGCCGCCCGCGTGCGCGCGCCCTGGGTTGCGCGGGATAGGCGCCAACCTGTGAGGCGCGACCGTGTGGTTCCTGTGGGTGTCGATCGCGATGGCGGGCCAGCCCGTGTTCCTCGGCTTCTCGCCGTCGGGCCGGTTCGCGGCCGTCGCTGAGGTCGACGCGAATGGGTCCACCACGCACGCCGAGCTGCGCTCGATCGACGTAGACGCGGGCGCCTGGAGCCACTGGCCGGCGTCGGGCGACGGCGCAGACACGGCGCGCGCGGTGAGCGCGGCTGAGCGCGCGGCCGGCAAGCCCTACGTGGCACAGCACATCGACCCCAACACGCCGGGGCAGTCGCTGACCTTCTGGCTCGAAGGCGATCACAGCGCCGCGGTCTGGCCGCGCACCATGGACGCGCGCGTCCGCACGACCGCGGGCACCGGCGTGCTCTCTCTGACGGAGACGCCGACCGGTACGGACTGCAGCGGCTCGTTCGCGGTGACGCCGACGTGGGTGTGGCGCGGGCCAGACGGACGCGCCGTCGACCTGCTGAGGCTGCGCGGGCCGCGTCGCTGGCCCACCTGCACCACGTCGTTCGCGCTCGCTGAGGTGCGAGAAGGGCCGGCGGGTGCGCTCGTGTTCCTCATCCGCGCGACCGAGCTCGTGGACGGAGACGTGCGGATGCACACCGTGCTGGCGGCGACCCGCCTCGGCACACGCTGAGATGGCGGTCGTGCGCACCCTGGCGAGCGTGACGCGCGTCGAGATGCCGCGCGTCTCTGGCTCTCGCTTCATCGCCGACGCCTCGCCTGTGGCCGACGAAACCACCGCGCGCGCCTTCATCGCGCAGGTCGCCGACGAGTTCCCCGACGCCACGCACCACTGCTGGGCCTGGCGGCTCGACGACGGCCGCACGCGCGCCTACGACGCGGGCGAGCCTGCGGGTACGGCGGGTGAGCCCATCCTGCGTCGGCTGGTGGGCGCAGACCTGCACGGCGTGGTGATCGTCGTGTCGCGCTGGTTCGGCGGCACCAAGCTGGGCACCGGCGGGCTCGTGCGCGCCTACGGCGAGTCCGCCGCGACCGTGCTGTCCGCCTCCACGATCATCGAGACGCGCGTGTGTCGGCCGCTCTCGCTCACCTTCGCCTACGACTGGTCGGGGCCGATCCAGGGCGTGCTCACCGCGTACGCGCTCGCGCCCACCTCGTCTGAGTATGGCGAGGACGTGCGGCTCGTGGTGCAGGTTCCGGTCGAGACCGCCGACGCGTTCATCCACGACCTGCGCGAGCGCACGGCCGGGCGCATCGTCGTCGACGTGGTGGCGCCCACCTAGAGCAGGCGGACCACTGGGGTCGCGTCCATGAGCGTCTCGCCCGTGCGCAGATCCTTCACCGTCGCGATGAGCCAGCGATCCGCGTCCACGCCAAAGCACACGTCCAGGCGCGCGCTGCGGTCGTCGGGCGCGTGCGGCGGGTCGAGGGTGCCCAAGGTCGGCGCGCCCTCGTTGAGCGGCACGATCAGTCGCTTCTCGCCGCCTTTCAGCGTGTGCACGCGGCCCTGCGCGTCCCAGCCGAACAGGCGCTCGTCCTCCGCGGCGCCGCCGACCTCACAGATCACCAGCTTGAAGACGCGCTCGGGTTCGCCGAGCGAGCACGTCGGCACCAGCTGCTTGTGCCAGTGATCTGGGCGGGTGGGGAAGCGCGCCCCGCGCTCGACGATCGGCACGTGCACCGCGTCGCCGGTGGCCGGATCGTAGGTCAGGATCGCGTAGTCGTGCACGATGAAGTCGGACTCGGTCAGCGCGCCGGCGGCGAGCGCGGCGCCGCCCCACGCGACCGCCTCGAAGGGTCGCCACGCGCGCACCTTGTCGCGGCCAAAGCGCGCCTCGAAGAACGGGTACACGCCGGGCAGCAACGTGCTGCCGCCGACCATCAGCACGTCCTCCAGATCCGACTCGGTCACGCCGTGGGTGCGCGCCTGCGTCATCACCTCGTCGACGCACTCGCCGAGCATCTTGAACACGTCGTGCTGCTCCAGCACGTCGCGCACGAAGTCCTGGTCGACGACCAGCTCCGGCGGGCGCAGGCGGCCACGCTGCACGTCGTCGAGCTTGTCCGGCGGGATCAAACGGAACGCCTCTTGTCCGCGCGCGTAGCTCAGCTCCTTCACGCGGCGCGCCTCGTCCACCAGCTGACGCCGCCAGAACGTGTCGTCGTTCGCGCGCGACGATCCGAGCGCGTCCAGGATCGCGTCGAGGAGCCAGCTGTCGACGTGGTCGCCGCCGACGGTCCGTCCTGTCTTGGCCAGCACCTCGGCGCGTCCCTGCTCGGTGTCGCGCGCGCGCAGCTCCACCAGCGCCAGGTTGAAGGTGCCCGCGCCAAAGTCGGCGACGAGCGCGCGCCGCCTCGCCGACAAGCCCAGGCCGTACCCGACCGCCGCCGCGACAGGCTCATCGGCGAAGCGGACCTTGTCCACGCCCAGCCCGCGCAGGATCGACGCCAGCTCCGCGCGGTACGATTCGAACGTGTCGACGGGCACGGTGACGAGCAGGTCGCGGATGCGCTCGCCGGTTACGCGCTCCACCTCGGCGATCAGCTCGCGCAGGAACACCCGCGCCACGTCGCGCGCCGACCACGCCTGACTGCCAACCCGCGCGAGGGGCGCGTGGCTGGCGCGGCCCAGCCATCCCTTGAAGGTGGGGACGAACGCGGCGGTCGGGGCGGCGAGGTTCTTCTCGATCGCCTGCTGGCCGATCCACCCCTGCCGACCCCACAGCACCCGCCGCGAGATCCAGGGCGCCGCGCCGAGGCGCGTCCAGAAGTCGGAGTCGGCCCGCAGATGGGTCGCGGTGGGGATCATCCGCGGCGCCAGCAGCGCGTCCTCGCCGTCGGGGACCCGGCAGATGGCGGGGAGCGCGACGAACTCGGGCTTGCCCGTCGCTTCGTCCCACCGGCAGACGCCGGTGTTGCACGTGCCAAGATCCAACGACCAGCGCCCCACCAGCCCGCCTCCGCGGGTGGGCGCATATTCCGTTTCACATCGCCTTGACCGTGGTTAGAATGAGGGGGGGAGAACGCCACACTCCCCGGAGGAGCGGGCCATGGGCCCCGATGACACCCACACCGACTCGCCGGACGACGAAGACACAGTTGGTGCCCCAGTGACGCCGGGCGATGGTGACGCGTCGGACGAGGGCTCCGGGCTTCGGTCAGGCATGGACGCGCTGCGCCGCGTGGCCGAGGCCGCGCTGATCGGCGTGGGCCTCGCGATCGCGGTGTCGGACGACGAAGGGCCGGGCGAGGCGGTCGCCGAGCCGACGGTGGAGCCCGTCTCCGCGACCATCGAGCCGATCGTGGTGCGCGTGTCGCTCCCCAAGTCCACCCCGGCGCATCGGTGGGGTGTCGAGGCCGTCGGCCACGTCGCCGCCTTGCTGGAGTCGGGCCTCGCGGATCTGCAGGGCGTGATCGCCGAGGTCGACGGCGTCCCGCGCTCGCCAGGCTTGGTAGGCACGCTCCCCGCCAACGGGGCGCCGTGGACGATCGAGCTGTCGGTCGACTTGACCGACGCCTCGGTGGCGATGGAGGCGTTGGTCTGCGACCCCGGGCACGTGTGCACGCGCCACAGCGCCAAGGGGCCGCGCACCGCGCCCAACGACGCGGTCACCCGCCTGCTCGCGCAGGTGTCGGAGCGCCTGGACCGCGCCAGCCTCTCCGATCGCGCCGCGGCGGCGCGGCCTGAGACCCATGACGACTACGCCGCGCTCGTCATTGGCCGCGCGTCGGCGACGGCCCTTGGCCTCCGCGAGCCCACGCCCGAAGCGCTGCGCGGCGACCACAAGCGCGACCCGATCGCGCGCGCCGTGTTCCTCGATCCGAACTCGTCGCTGGGCTGGTCGCTCGCGGGCCGCACGGCGACCGATCCGCAGGCCCGCGTGGCCGCGTTCTCTCGCGCCGCTGAGCTTCGCCCGGACAGCCTGATCCGCCTGACGGATCTGGCGTCTTCCCTGTCGGACGCGGGCTTCCCGGCGCGCGCGTGGGAGGAGTGGCAGCACGTCGCCGAGCGAGCGCCGGGCGATCTGCGCTTCGTGCTCCCGCGCGCGCACGCCGCGCTCGCCGTCGGCGACCCTCGCAAGGCCCGCGCGATCCTGGGCGAGCTGCACGGCCGCTACGACGACGTCGGCGTGGTGGTGGAGAGTCAGGTGGCCGTGGCGGACGCCACGGGCGGCGCGTCGGATGAGCTGCTGGCGCACTGGCAAGAGGTCGACCCGACCAACGCCGAGCCCGTGCGCCGTCGCATTCGCGGCAAGGTGGACGCGGGCCTTCGCGAGGAGGCGCTCGCGCTCACCACGGAGCTGTCGCACCGCGGCGTGGGCGACGAGTCGCGCGCGCTGACGTTGGCGCTCGCGTCCGAGCTGGGACGTTGGGACGTGGCGCAAGACGCGGCCGCGTCGCTGGGCCAGGACGACGTCGCGTCACGCCTTCAGGCGGCGACCGGCGGTCAGGACGCGCTCACCCGCGCGCACCTGCTCGACACCGCGAAGGCGCCTGAGGCTCGCCTCGCGCGGGCGTTCGCCCTGCACGAGGCCGGGCTGGACGACGACGCGCGGGTCGAGGTCGGCACGCTGCTGCTCAAGGACCCGTGGTGGCCGGAAGCGCTGGATCTGCAGAGCCGCCTGCTCACCGCGAAGGGAGACGCAGCGGGCGCCGCCGCCGCGCGCGAGAAGCTGCTGCACGCCGACCCGCTGTACTTTGAGGACGGCCGATGATCGCTGCGGTGCTCTGGCTCGGCCTGGGCCTGGCGGCGGACGACACCCTCCTCGCGCCGACGCTCGCGGACTTCGACCGCAGCCTCGCGCGCGCTGAGCGTCTGATCGAGGCGTCGCACGACGAGGGCGTGCGCCTGGGCCTCGCCCAGTCGGCGTGGATCGACGTGGGCTGCCTCACCGGCCCGTGCGATCCGACCCGCGCGGCCTCGGTCGCGGTGCAGGTCCAAGAGGCGGGACACCACGATCGCGAGCTGATCCAGGGCGCGCGCGCGGAGCTGCTGCGGCTGCGTCGGATCTCGGTCGAACAGACCGTCGCCCCGCTGGTCGACTCCACGCGTCGCGCGCGCATGGCGGCGGCGCAGGCGCGGGCCACCGTCGCCGCGAACACGTGGTCGGTGCGCGTCGCCTGGTACGAGCGCTTCATCGCGCCGTGGGTGGCCGGGCATTCGGCCGCGGTCGCGGCGGCCTGTGTGCCTCCCAAGGCCGCGCTGTGAGGTGGACGCTCCTGCTGATCGTCGTGCTGCTGGGCGTCGTCCCTCCGTTGGAGGAGCGGTACCAGCACATCCTGCTCCCGTTGCTCGACCAGGAGCTGTTGGGCATCGACACCTGGCGTCCGCCCACCGTGGTGAAGGTGCTGGATCACGATGGCCGCTCGGTCGACGAGTTCGCGCTCGTGCGGCGCGACTGGGTGGACCTCGACGACCTGCCGCCGCTCGTCTGGCAGGCGCTGGTGTCGGCGGAAGACCGTCGGTACTTCCTGCATCGAGGGGTGGACTTCCAGGGCATCGCGCGCGCCATGTTGGTCAACCTGCAAGCGGGCGAGCTTCGGCAGGGCGGCTCCACGCTCACGCAGCAGCTGGTGAAGAACATCGTCGTCGGGTCTGAGCGCAGCCTGGAGCGCAAGATCCACGAGGCGGCGCTCGCGTGGCGGCTGGAGCAGAAGCTCGACAAGCGGCGCATCCTCGAGCTGTACCTGAACTTCGTGTACCTGGGCTCGGGCAACTACGGCGTCGAGGCCGCCGCCCAGGACTACTTCGGCAAGCACGCCCGCGACCTGGACGCGGGTGAGGCGGCGATGCTCGCGGGGCTGGTGCCTGCGCCCACGGCCTACTCACCGCGGCGCAGCCCTGAGATCGCCCGCGAGCGCCGTCGCATCGTGCTCGACGCGATGGTGGAGATGGGCTTCGTCGACGTGCTCGACGCGCAGATCGCCAAGCGCGACCCGGTGGATCCGCCGCGGCGCGGTGAGGATGGCGGGACCGGCTCGGCGTACTTCACCCAGGTGCGTCGTGAGGTGCGGCGCCTGCTGGGGGACCGCATCCCGTTCGAGCAGGGGCTCCGGGTGTTCACGCCCTACGACCCGCACGTCCAGGAGACGGCCGAAGCCGCCATCCGCGACGCCGCGATGGCGGTGGAGAAGCGCCAGGGCAACCACGGCGCGCGGCGCACCCTGGCTGCGGACGAGGTCGACGCGTTCCTCAACCCCGACGACCCGGTCGCGGCGCCGCGCGCGGTGGGCGACTGCCTTGACGTCGTGTTCCTGGGCGAACGCACGGTTGGCGTCGGCGCGAGCCGTTGGCGCTTCGACGACGCGTCGTGGGCCCGTCGCATCTGGAACCCCGACCCGGAGGCGCCTGCGCGAACGCTTCAGCAGGTCGCGCGACGGGGTGACGTGTACGCGGTGTGCGTCGGCCCCAAGGCCACGGTCGCGCTCCAGGAGACGCCCTGGGTGGAGGGCGCGGCCGCGGTCGTCGAGAACGCGACCGGTCGCGTCGTGGCGCTCGTCGGCGGGCGCGACATGCCGATCGAGGGCTTCAACCGGGCGACGCAGGCGCTCCGGCAGGCGGGCAGCAGCTTCAAGCCCTACGTCTACGCCACCGCGATCGAGCAGCGACACACGGAGATCGACACCGTGTACGACGGCCCAATCTCGCTCGCCGCGGGCGGCGGCCACACCTGGAGCCCGGAGAACTACGACGGTTCTTACCACGGCAACCTGCCGCTTCGAACCGCGTTTGCGTTGAGCCTCAACACCGTCGCGGTGCGCCTCGCGCTGGAGACCGGCGTGCCGTCCATCGCCGCGACCGCGCACGCCGCGGGCATCCACTCGGTCCTGCGTGAGGACCTCACGCTCGCGCTGGGGTCGAGCGAGGTCGCGGTGCTCGACCAGGCGATGGGGATCTCGACCTTCCTCCGGATGGGCCGCGCCGCGACGCCCATCTACCTGGATCGCCTGGTCGACGTGCGCGGCATCGAGGTGGGCCAGGCCGGTCAGCCGGTTCGCATCGCCGACACGGACGTCCTGCTCCCGGGCGGCCTCGGGGCCGCGGCCGTCTCACCCGCCACCGCCTGGCAGATGCTCGACCTGATGCGCGGCGTGGTGGAGGAGGGGACCGCCCGCTCCGCCTACGTGAAGGGCGAGATCCGCGGCGGCAAGACCGGGACCACCAGCGGCTTCGTCGACGCGTGGTTCGTCGGCTGGGTGCCCGCGTACACGGTGGTCGTGTGGATCGGCCAGGACGACCGCCGCGCGCTCGGAATGGGTGAGACGGGCGGCAAGGCCGCGCTCCCCGCCTGGAAGTCGATCGTCGCCTCGCTCCCCAAGCGTGAGGACATCACGCTCACGCCCCCGCCCGACACGGTCTTGCTCCCGTGGAACGACAAGTGGGTGGGCCTGCAGGCAGACCGGGTCCCGCAGGCGCTGCTGCCCTGGAAGACCCCTGGCGAAGAGCCGCTCCCCGACTTTCCCTCGACTCGGCCGGCACCGTGTCCGGCCGCGGAGGTCAGGCCGTGAGGTTGCCCGTGAGGCAGCGGCGGTAGAGGCTCTCGAAGGCCGCGGCGTCCATCGGCAGCGGATTGGAGCCCGTGGACGGGTCGTCCACCGAGGCCGCGGCGAACGAGGCGACGTGCGCCTCGGTGACGCCGACCGCGTCGAGCGTGTGCGGAGTGTGGGTGGCCGCGCGCAGCTCCAGCACCCAGGCCAGGAACGCCTCGAACGTGGGCTCCAGGCCCATGGAGCGCGCGAGCACGACGATGCGGGGCTCGATGGCCGACCGGTTGTGCACCAGCACGTACGGCATGACGATCGCGTTCAGCAGGCCGTGGTGGGCGTGCAGCTGCGCGCCGACGACGTGGGCGATGCTGTGCATGGCGCCCAGGCCCTTCTGGAACGCCGTGGCGCCCATGAGCGAGGCGGCCATCATCTTGCTGCGCGCGTCGATGTCCGTGCCGTCCATGTAGGCGGCAAGCAGCGACTCCTGGATCAGGATGATGCCCTGCTGTGCGATGCCGTCCGCCTGCGGGTGGAAGCCCGGAGCGCACCACGCCTCCAGGTTGTGCGACAGCGCGTCGATGCCGGTGGCGGCCGTCAGGAAGGCCGGCAGGCCCACCGTGAGCGCGGGGTCACAGATGACGCGGGCCGGGAGCATCTTGGGGTGGAAGATGATCTTCTTGACCGAGACGTCCTCGTCGAGGATGACCGACGCGCGGCCGACCTCAGAGCCGGTGCCCGACGTGGTGGGGACGGCGACGACCGGCACCATGCCGTTCGGGTCGATGCGCGTCCACCAGTCGGCGCGGTCCTCGAAGTCCCACAGGGGACGGGTCTGACCGGCCATCAGGGCGATCGCCTTGGCTGCGTCCAGCGCGGA
Organism: Pseudomonadota bacterium; assembly: GCA_947475315.1. Taxonomy (GTDB): domain Bacteria; phylum Myxococcota_A; class UBA796; order UBA796; genus CAIOSP01. The sequence goes on from CANJMY010000035.1 coordinate 21,308, forward strand.
GCCGCCGCCGAACGCGATGACGCCGTCGTGCTTGCCTTCACGGAGCACCGTGAGGCCGTTGTTCACATCCGCGCCCGTGGGGTTGGGGTGCACGTCGGAGAACACGGCGGCGGGCAGGCCGGCCGCGGCGAGCAGCGCGACCGTGTCGGCCACGATCGGCAGGTTGGCGAGGCCGCGGTCCGTGACCAGCAGCGGGCGGGTCATGCCGAGGTCGCGGCAGTGCTGCGGCAGCTCGGAGATCCGACCGGCGCCGAAGCGGACGGTCGTCGGGTAATTCCAGTTTCCGACGAGGTTGCTCATTTGGTCTCCGGGGGCAGGCGGAAGTGGAAGGACTTGGGACGGGTGAGGCTCTCGTAGCCGACGGACGACAGGGTGCAGCCGCGGCCCGAGTCCTTGACGCCGACCCACGCGAGCTCGGGGTCGAGGTAGTCGCAGCGGTTGAGGAACACGGTGCCCGTCTCCAGGCGGTCGCCCAGCGCCGACGCGGCCTCGACGTCGCGCGAGTAGATCGCGGCGGTCAGGCCGTAGCGGCTGTCGTTCATCAGGCGGAGCGCCTCGTCGTCACCCGACACCGGCATGATGCCGACGACTGGGCCAAACGTCTCCTCCTGCATGACCGTCATCGTGTGATCCACGCCGATCAGCACCTGCGGCGCCAGGTAGGGCAGGCCGCGGCGGCCGGCCTCCGGGAACAGCTTGGGGTCGATGAGCGCGCGGGCGCCGCGGGCGATCGCGTCATCCACCTGCGCCTGGATGCCCGCGGCGTTGCGCGCGCGAACCACGGGGCCCAAGGTGGTGTCCTGCTTGGTCGGGTCGTCGAGCGTGTACTTCTCGACCATGGCGACCGCGCCCTCGACGAAGCGATCGTACAGGTCGCGGTGCACGTAGATGCGCTCGATGCCGCAGCACGACTGGCCCGAGTTGAAGAACGCGCCATCGACCAGGCCGTCGATGGCGGCGTCCAGGTCCGCGTCGGCGCGGACGTAGCCCGGGTCCTTGCCGCCGAGCTCCAGGCCCACGGCCTTGAAGCGGCCGGCGGCGGCCTGATGGACGGCGCGGCCGCCCTCGACCGAGCCGGTGAACGCGACGTAGGCGACGCGGCTGTCGGCGACGACGCCCGCGGTCGACTCGTGGCTCATGTGGATGTGCTGGAACACACCCTCGGGGATGCCCGCGGCCAGGGCGGCCTCAGACAGGCGCTCGGCGACGAGCGGCGTCTGGTCCGAGTGCTTGAGGAGCACCGTGTTGCCGGCCATCAGCGCGGGCACGATCGCGTTGACCGCCGTGAGCCACGGGTAGTTCCAAGGCGCCAGCACCACCACCACACCCACCGGCTCACGGCGGATGGAGCGGAGGAAGCCGTCCTTGGCGGGCGGCACGATCGGCGCGAGCGCGGACGTGGCGAGGCGAATCATGGTGTGGCCGCGATCGGCGAAGCCGTTGATCTCGCCGGCGCTGTAGCGGATGGGGCGGCCCATCTGCTGGGTCAGCTCCGCGGCGAGCACGTCCTTCTGCGCGGTGACCGCGTTCACCCACGCGGTGCACAGCGCAGCGCGCTGCTCCAGCGGGACGCGACGCCAGGACTCGTAGGCCTTGGACGCCACGTGCAGGGCACGGTCCACGGCGGCAGGGGTGGCGAGCGGGCGCTCGACGAACACGGCGCCATCGATGGGCGACACCGTGCGCTGGATCTGGACCATGGGGCCTCCGCGCGGGGCGCGCTCGTTAACCCGGCGCGGTCCCGAGGGGAGCGCTCAGTCGTCGGAGTCTGTCGAGCTGTTCGAAGGGTCGGCCGCGGGGTCGGTTGAGGGCGCGCCGTCTTGGTACCCAAGGGTCGCGAGCTCGGCCCTCACGCGCTCGTCGGTCGTGGGCTGGCTGGGCAGCGGCTTGGCGGAGAGCCGCCACGCGGTGAGCTCGCGATGCAGGCCGTCGGCGACATCCGGGTGCTGCGCGGCGACGTCGTTGGACTCGCCGGGGTCGACGTCGAGGGCGTAGAGCGCGCTCACCTTGGCGCGAGGCGTCTGGATGAAGGCCCAGGTGTCGGTCCGGTTGAGCTTCTGCGTGGCGTCGTTGAACCACGGCTGGCCGTCCGGGATGTGCGGCTTGGAGCCCTCCGCGAACACGTTTGGCCGCCCCGCGGGGATCAGGTCCCCACGCACCTGACCGAGCCACGAACGGCCCTCGACCGCGGGCCCCGAGACGCCGACCAGCTCCAGGACGGACGGGAAGAGGTCGACCGAGCTCACCAGCCCGGACGCCACCGCGCCGCCGTGCCAACCACCCGGGAGCCTCACGATCAACGGGACGTGCACGGTGTCGTCGTAGACGGTCTCGCCGTGGTCCCAAAGCTCCTCGTGGGCGTCGAACGCCTCGCCGTGGTCGGACGTGAGGATCACGATCGCGTCGTCGAGCACGCCGCGCGTCCGAAGGCCGTCGAGCAGCCGGCCGACCTGCGCGTCCACCCAGCTCACGCCTCCCTGGTAGAGCGCCACGAGGCTGTCCTCGTGCGCTTTGGCCGCGGGGTCGTGGTTGCGGATCATCATGCGCGTGCGCTGGATGTGGTTGCTGCTCCCCGCGTCCTCGTCGGGCACGGTCGGGTGGTACAACGACCGGTACGGCTCGGGCGGACGGTAGGGCGCGTGCACGTCGTAGTAGTGCACGAACAGGAACATCGGCGCCGCGGCGTCGCGGGTGTCCAGCCAGCCGAGCACCGCGTCCGTCACGGCGTCCGCAGGGCGCATCGTCTGTTCCACGTGATCTTGGCGGCGCATCAACGTGAACCGCTCGTCGACCTTGGTGAACCCCTGCGTGAAGCCAGACGGGCTGCCCAGCGGCATGGCGCCCAGGAAGGCCGCCGTGTCGAAGCCCGCGTCCCGCAGGACCTCCGCGAGCATGACGTTGTCGGGGTTCACGAGGTGGTCGTTCTGCGGCACTCCGTGGGTGTGCGGCGCGTTGCCGGTGAACATCGACGTGTGACCCGCGAGCGTGGACGGCACCGCGGCGATGTCCCACGCGAATCGCACCGACTCCGCGGCGAGCGCGTCGATCGCAGGCGTCTTCACCACCGCGTTTCCATAGGCGCCGACCTGATCCGCGCGCAGCGTGTCGATGGAGATCACGATCACATGGCGCGGCGTGGGCGGGGTGTGCGCCCACACCCACGCGCCCGCGAGGGCGGCGACGAGGAGTCCCCCGGCGATGGTTCGACGGTACCGCATGGGGCGGTCGTTAACCCGGTCCACCGTGCGTCGATGCGCCGCGCCCGTCGGCCCCGGCCCCGCGTACTGCGCCGCGCTAGGGGGCTGACCTGGAGGTGCCCTTGGCACGCCTTCGCTCGTCGATTGTCCTCACGGTGCTCCTCGCGGCGGGCGGTCACGCCTTCGCCGCCGAACCCGCGCCCGCCCCGGCTCCCGCGCCTGCCCCCGCCGCGGCGCCCCCGCCTGTCGCGTACCCGCCCGGCTACCCGCAGGGCTACCCGGTCTACACGTACCCTCCCGGCTACGGGCAGGTCCCGCCGGGCTACCCCCAGGCCGTGCCCTACGTCGCGGCGCCCGCGCCGGCGCCGGCAGAGGCCGCCCCGACGCCGCTGCCGCCCACCTGCAAGGCGGTGGTCTTCGGCACGCCGAAGGAGGTCGAGAAGGTGATGGGCGAGCTCTACGCCACCGGCCGCACCCAGTTCGCGTTCTTCGGGAACGGCGTGGTGTGCGGGTGGAAGTGAGCGAGGTTCGGGCGTGACGACCAAGGCCGCGCTGCGCGAACGCTTTCGACTTCCGCGCGTGGGCGCGGCCCGGCCTTTTCCGGCCCTTCGACGCCTCCGGCGCGAGCTGCCGCCCGGCGACGTGCTGCTGTTCGCGCCGAGCGCGGACGAGCCCGACGTGTGGCCGCTGGCCGCTGAGCTCGCCGCCCAGGGGCGCCTTCTGCTCCCGAGGATCGACGGGCCGACGCTGACGATCCATCGCGTCGCCAATCTGGAGCGTGACGTCACCGCGGGCAGCTTTGGACTGCGCGAGCCGATCACGCCGCCGGACAGCGGGCTCGGGGTCGCGTCGGTCGTGGTGCCGGGGCTGGCCTTTGACGCCCATGGCGGACGACTCGGGCGTGGCAAGGGCTACTACGACCGCCTGCTCGCGCAGCTTCCGCGCGCCCGCCGGGTCGCGGTCACGTTCGACGAGCGCGTGATCGACGCGGTGCCGATGGAGGCGCACGACGTTCGTATGCACACGGTCGTCACCGACTCACGAACCCTCCGGGTGCCATGGACGGGCGGCACGCTCTCGCGGGCGCGGGGTCGCGCGGCGGACGTGGACGCGGTCACGGTGTTCGACCTGGACAGCACGCTGTTCTCGACCGGCGTCCGCCACCTGGGCATCCTCCGTGAGTTCGCGGCCACGTGGCCCGACTCGCGCGTCGCGGCGATCGCCGACGCCACCACGGCCGACGACTTTGACTGGGATGTGGACGAGCCTTTGAGGCGCGCGGGTCTCACCGACCCGGCGATCGTCGGCGCGCTGAACCGGCACTGGGCGCGGGCCTTCTTCTCGGACGCGTGGGCGGACGCCGATCACCCCGTCGCGGGCGCGGTGTCCTTCGTCCAGTCGGTAGCCGCGCAGCCCGGCCGAGTCGTGTACCTGACGGGCCGCGCCGAGTCGCAGATGGGCCCTGGAACCCGCCGCCTGTTGGCGCGGTGGGGCATGCCCCTCGACAACGCGCGCTTGCAGCTCTGGATGAAGCCAAGCGAGTCGCTGGCCGACGCGTCCTGGAAGCAGATGGCGCACGCCCAGCTTCGCGACCTCGGAACGGTAGTCGCCACCTTCGAGAACGAGCCGGGGCACGCCAACGCGTTCCTTCGGGCGTTCCCCGGCGCGGAGCATGTGCTGGTGGGCAACGCGCACTCCCACGGCGCGCCGGCTCCGGACCCTGGCCTGCGCTGGGTGGCGGACTTCGACGAGCCGTGAGGCTAGCGGCTCACGCGCCCAGGAGGGCCTTGAACGATCCGTCGGCCAGCGCGGCCTCCAGATCGGCCGCGCCGCCCACCAGCGCGCCCTTCACGAACACCTGCGGGAAGGTGGGCCAGCCCGACCACATCTTGATCGCCAGGCGGGGCTTCCAGCCGCCCGCGTAGGAGCCGTACTCCAGGTAGTGGTAGGCGATGCCGGCGGCGTCGAGCGCCTTGCGGGCCTTGGGGACATGCGGGTTCCACTTCATGCCGACCACGACCACGGCGTGCGCGGCGACCGCCGCCTGAACCTCGGCGACGGTGCTGGCGTGGAAGCGCTCCATCTTCTCGTTGGCGCGGGGGGTGACTTGGTCGTGCAGGGGACGGGTCATGGGGGGGCTCCAGGGCGCCGCATGTAGCGTGTCGCGCCGGGCGCGCCCGTCACACCTCGTCGGAGACCAGCTCGCCCACGTACGGTAGGTTCCGGTAGGCGCCGTCCAGGTCCAGGCCGTACCCCACGACAAAGCGGTCCTCGATCTCAAACCCGACCCAGTCCGGCGTGAACGGGACGCGGCGGCGGCTTGGCTTGTCGAGCAGCGTCACCACCCGCAGCGACCGGGGCTGTCGTGCGAGCAGGGCCTCGCGGATCCGCGTGAGCGTGAGGCCGGTGTCGACGATGTCCTCGACCAGCACGACATGGCGGTCTGTGATCGGAGAGGACAGGTCCTGGGTGATGTGGACGGTGCCGGTGGACTCGGTGCCCGCGTACGACCGCGCCGCCAGGAACTCGATCTCCATGGGCTGATCGGGCATGGCGCGGATCAGGTCCGCCAGGAACACGACGCCGCCGGTGAGCACACCGACCATCAGCACGGGCTCTCCGGCCAGCTCGGCGGCGAGCGCGCGCCCCAGCTCGCCGACGCGCGTCGCGATCGCGTCCGCCGGAATCAGCGTGTGCAGCTTCATTCGACCGTGACCTGGAAGACCAGCGGCAGGTGATCGCTCACCTGGAGCGACTGCACCACCGACGCCTCGCCCACGGTGACGTCGCGGGAGGTGAACGCGTAGTCCAGCGTGCGGTCTGGCTTGGCCGCGCCGAACGGCAGGTAGGTCCGCCAGCGCTCCGGATCGGCGCCGTAGACCTGCGCGGGCACGACGGACGCGTAGCGGTCGAACAGGCGCATCACCGGGCTCACGGGCTCCGGGTACTCGTGCGCGTAAGGGCCGAGGCGCGTCGCGTCGTCACCCGGGGGCAGCGAGTTCAGGTCGCCGCCGATCACGAACGCGTCGCCCGCGAGCGCGGTGCGGGTGAGCACGCTGTCGAGCACCGCGACCTGCCGCTCCAGCGTGCCGTCACCGTTGCTGAACGCGGAGAGGTGCGTGTTGAACACATGGAAGCGCCCGCCCCCCGCGAGAGGGAGGTCGACGTCGAGCAGCGCGCGGCGGATGTTGAACACCTGCCGCCACCAGGGCTCGACCAACAGCGGCAGCTGCGTGCGCGTGGCGGCGTCGATGCGGTACCGACTGAACACCGACAGATGCATGTTCACCCGGCCCATGTGCTCGAACGCGGGGTGCGGCACGTAGGCCACCTGGTGGTACGGCGTGCTGGTGGAGCAGGGGTAGGCCAGGCGGGACAGCAGCTCTGCGTGCTCGTCGATGCGGGCGGTGCGGTCGCTGCCGCGGTCGATCTCCTGCAGCAGCACGATGTCGGGGTCCTGCTCGCGGATCACGGCGGCGATGGCGTCGAGCGTGGCGAGGACGTCGGCCTCGGGGACGTGGACCTGCTTGCCGCCGTCGTAGAAGAACTCGTACTGTCGGCTGCCCGCGAACTGCACATTCCAGACGAGCACCTTCACGGTCTGTCCGCGCGGCAGCGACGGGGCCTCTGCGGCGCACACGACCGGCGCGGGGCGGACGTCGTTCGGCTCCCAGAGCTGGGTGCGCAGCCACGCCACCACGCCCGTCGCTAGCGCGCCGACCAACGCTGCCGCCACGCCCAGACGCCGTGCCCAACCCATGGAGCCTCCCGCGGGGCGCTCGTACCGCGCGGGCCCTGGTGGCACCATCCCGGTTGATTTCGGTCCGGTGCCGTCTCGGCGCCTTTACGCGGAACGGCGCTGAGGGCAGGTTGCACGGGGGGGCCGCTCTTGCTCCTGTTTCGCTGGCGTGGTGTGCCCGTCGTCGCCGACCGGTTGTTCGTGCTGCTCGCCACGGTGTGGCTGGGCATGCAGGCGTGGCGTGACGGCGCGGTCGGGCTGGTCAGCGGGCTCGCGGGGGTGGTGCTGCTGTTCGGGTCCGTGCTCGCCCACGAGATCGGACACGCGATGGTCGCGCAGCGCCTTCGGGTCCGTGTTCGCCAGATCACGCTCAACATCTTTGGCGGCGTCACTCTGTTCGAGCGGGCGGGCTTGACCCCACGCGTGGACCTCTTCGTGTCGCTCGGAGGACCGATCGCGTCGCTGATGCTGTCGGGACTGTGCGCGTTCCTGGCCGCAGTCACGGGCTCGACGCTGCTCGCGCTGGTCTCGGGTGCCAACCTCGCGCTCGGCGTCTTCAACATGATCCCCGCGTTCCCGCTGGACGGAGGCCGTGTGCTGCGCGCCTTCCTGGAGATGCGCCTGGGCGTGCTACGGGGCAGCTTGATCGCGCTGCGCGTGGGCACGGTGCTCGCGTGGGTGATGCTGGCGGGGGCGGTGGTGATGCGAGAGGGGGGGCTGGGCGTCGTGGCCGTGCTGCTCCTGATGATGCAGCGCCAGGAGCGCGCGCGGCTCGCGTCGATGGTGGAGGTCGCGTGGCGCTAGGCGCGCTGGTCCTCGCGCTGTCTGTGGCCCACGCCCAGGAGCTGTCGGGCTGGGTGGAGCTGCGCAACAGCTGGCAGATCGGCGCGGATGGCAAGCCGTGGCAGCTGATCGCCGACGTCCGTCCCACGTTCGACCTGCCGATCGGCAAGCGCGTGTCTTTCTCGATCACGCCGGAGCTCACGCTGCTCGGCGGTCGCGACACGTCGGTGGAGCTGCGGCGCACGCTGGAGGCGAGCGACTTTGGCCCGCTGCTCGACGCCGCCGGTTGCACCTGGCCCGACGGCACCACCTACCAGACCGGCATCGACGCCATGGAGACCCACCTCTCGGTCGAGCGGCTGTACGTCGACGCGTACCTGCCCAAGATCGATCTGCGCGTGGGCCGTCAGCCGCTTCAATGGGGATCGGGGCTGATGATCCACCCCACCGATCCGTTCGACGAGGTGCTGTTCACCGAGCCGTGGAAGCAGCGCCGCGGCGTGAACGCGATCCGCGCCACCATCCCCCTGGGTGAGGTCGAGCAGATCCAAGGCATCGTGTCTTTGGACGACACCTTCCACAAGGTCCGCGCCGCGCTGCGCGCCACGGCCAACGCGGGCGGCTTCGACGTGTCGGTGGTGGGCGCCTACCGCCAAGACGACAAGCAGGGCCTGGTCGGCCTGGACATCAAGGGCACGGCGGGCGTCGGCCTGTGGTTCGAGGGCGCGCTCAAGCTCGGCGGCGAGGACCCGTTCAAGATGAAGTGGTCGGAGTCGCTGGTCGTGGGCCTGGACTACAGCTTCCCGGTGCTCGAGCGCATCTATCTGGCGGGCCAGTACCTTCGACAAGGCGACGGCACGCTGAACACCGACGATCCGGCGGCGCTGGCCGGGCGGCTGAGCGCGGGCGGCACGGCGGCGCTGCCCGACTGCGGCGACGTGCCGGTGGGCGACTTGTTCGGTGCGGGCACGTCGACCTCAGAGCCCGCGACCAGCTCGTTCGCGTCACCCTTTGCGGGGCGCGACTACCTGCTCCTCACGACCAGCTTCGGCTTCATCCCGGAGCTGAGCCTGAACCTGGTCGGTCTGCAGAACCTGGACGACGGGACCGGCGTGTTCGTGCCGACCCTCAGCAGCAGCCCGACCGGCTGGCTCAACCTGTCGGTGTCGGCGCAGGTGCCGTACAAGATGTGGGGCGACGGCGGCGAGTTCAAGCCCTCCGCGTCGACCACGACGATCTCCGCGACACCCATCCCGGGGCTGCCCGCGCTGAAGGCGGACCTCGGCGGCTTGGTGCCCGACGCGCAGCTCTCGGTGTGGGCGCGAGCCAACTTCTAGGCACCGACGACGCCGCAGCGCGCGCCGAGGATCGCGCGCGCGTGCTCGAACCTCAGCGGGCTTCGGTGATCGCGCGCGCGTGCTGGAACAGGTACTCGCGCAGCACGCCGACGTCGGCCGGGAGCACGACGTAGCGCTCCTCGCGTTCGAACAGGTCCGCGAGGTGCGCGGGGAGCGGCGGGTGCTGCCCCGTCGCCTGACGCACGGCGTCGGGGAACTTGGCAGCGTGCGCGGTCGACAGCACCACGACCTGCGAGCCCGGCTTGTGCTGCGTGTGCTCGGCCACGTAGACGCCGACCGCAGTGTGCGGATCGAGCAGGACGCCCTGGCTCGTCCAGGTCTGGGCGATGGTCGCGAGCGTCTGCGTGTCGTCGGCGCGACCGGCCTTGAACACGTCACGCAGCGCCGCCCAGGTGCCGTCGTCGAGGGTGAACGAGCCGGTCCGTCCGAGCTCCTCCATCCAGCCCCGCACGCGCGCCGCGTCGCGCCCCGACGCCTCGAACAGCGCGCGCTCGAAGTTCGACGAGATCTGGATGTCCATGCTCGGCGACAGCGTGGGGCTCACGCCCTCCATCGAGTAGCGACCCGTGCTCAACGTGCGTGACAGGATGTCGTTCGTGTTGGTGGCGATCACCAGCGACGCGATCGGCAGGCCCATCTGGCGCGCGCACCAGCCGGCGAACACGTCGCCGAAGTTGCCCGTCGGGACGACGAAGGTGGGCGCCACGTCGGACGCGGGCAGCGAGAGCCAGGCCGTCACGTAGTACACGATCTGCGCGAGCACGCGGGCCCAGTTGATCGAGTTCACGGCGCCCAGGTGCAGCGCGTCACGCGTCGCCGCGTCGCGGAACAGCACCTTCACCATGTCCTGGCAGTCGTCGAAGGTGCCCTCGATGGCGATGTTGAACACGTTCGTGTCTTGTACCGTCGTCATCTGGCGCCGCTGCACGTCGGAGGTCCGACCGTGCGGGTGCAGGATGAAGATGTCGAGCGCGTCTCGGCCGCGGCAGCCCTCGATCGCCGCGGAGCCGGTGTCGCCGGAGGTCGCGCCCACCACGGTCAGCCGCGCGCCCCGCCGCGCGAGCACCTCGTCGAACAGCCGCCCGAGCAGCTGCAGCGCGACGTCCTTGAACGCCAGCGTGGGGCCGTGGAACAGCTCGAGCAGCCAGGTGTCCGCGCCGAGCGGCCGCAGCGGCGCGACGGCCGGATCGGCGAAGGTCGCGTACGAGGCCTGCACCAGCTCGGCGAGCCGCGCGCGATCGATCGTGGGCGCGACGAACGGCGCCATCACCTCGACGGCGACGTCCGCGTAGGGCCGACCACGCAGCGACGCGAGCGTCTCGGGCGAGAGCCGCGGCCACGTCTCGGGCAGGTAGAGCCCGCCGTCCGGTGCGAGCCCCGCCAACAGCACGCCCTCAAAGTCGAGCGCCGACGCCTCACCGCGAGTGCTCAAGTACCGCACGCCCACCTCCGAGAAGGCCGCCCGGATAACCCGACCGGCGGCGCGTCGCGTGGCCCTGAACCGCCGCGGGTCCGGGACGCGGCGGCGTCGATTGATGGCGCGCATCGGGCCGGGCGCCGCCGTTCGTGAATTTCTGACGCGCGTCCGGGTTCAGATCGGGTGACGGTGGGCCCTCTTGGAGGTTTCCATGTCTTGGTTCGGCACCCAGAAGCTGCTGATGCTGCCCACCGCCGCTGAGGCGATCCCCGGCCGTACGGTGCCGATGGCCGTGGCCCCGACCAACGTCGTGCTCGGCAGCCCCATGAAGGGCCCCTGGCCCGGCACCGAGCTCGCCATGTTCGGCATGGGCTGCTTCTGGGGCGTGGAGCGCAAGTTCTGGAAGGTCCCCGGCGTGGTCGCCACCGCCACCGGCTACGCAGCCGGCCACACGCCCAACCCCACCTACGAGGAGGTCTGCACGGGCCGCACCGGCCACAACGAGGTCGTGCAGATCGCGTTCGACCCGGGCCTGGTCAGCTACGCCGACCTGCTCAAGGTGTTCTGGGAGAACCACGACCCGACCCAGGGCATGCGGCAGGGTGGGGACACGGGCACGCAGTACCGGTCGGGGATCTACGCGTTCAACGCGGCGCAGAAGGCTGCGGCCGAGGTCACGCGTGAGGCCTATCAGAAGCGGCTCACGGAGTCGGGGTTTGGCGTGGTGACGACGGAGATCCTGGACGCGCCGGTGTTTTACTATGCTGAGGACTACCACCAGCAGTACCTCTGGAAGAA
>CANJMY010000036.1 GCA_947475315.1 Pseudomonadota bacterium
CGGATCCGGCGGCGATGGCATGGTGTGGATCGCGCTCAGGCGGCTCGACGCGCGTCGCCTCGCGCTCGTGTCGCGTATGGCGTCGAGCGCGGTCGAGGTTCTTCCTCCTGCGTCCACGGGCGCGACGGTCGGCCGTGCACTCGAGACCTACACGACGCCGCTCGAGTTGGGGGGGAGCAAGGGTTGGCAGCTGCGTGTCACCCGCCCCTCTGAGGTGCACGCACGCATCTTGGAGCGCATGCTGGAGCTCGCGACCGCCATGATGATCGCGGGCGCGGCGGTGCTGCTGGCCTCGCTGACGCTGGTCGACCGCCTGGTGCTCCGCCGCATCGTGCAGCTCTCGGACCAGGCGCGGTCGATCCAGCCCGGCGACGCCGCACGTCGGCTGGTGATCTCCGCCGACGACGAGTTCGATCACCTCTCCGAGGCGTTCAACTCGCTGCTCGACGGCGTCGCGGCTCGAGACGCCAAGCTTCAGCACGACTCCATGCACGACATGCTCACGGGCTTGGGCAACCGGGCGCAGCTGCACGACCGCCTGGAGCGGGCCTTGACGCGCGCCCAACGCTCCGCGACGCCCGGGTTCGCGCTGCTCTTCATCGACCTCGACCGCCTGAAGATGGTCAACGACCTGCTCGGGCACGACATGGGCGACCGGCTCATCGCCGAGATCGGCGAGCGCATCCGCGCCGTGGTGCGCTCGAGCGACACGGTCGCGCGCTTGGGTGGCGATGAGTTCGCCGTGATCCTCGAGGACACCGCGTCCGTGGTGGTCGCCGCGCAGCGCGCGCAGCGCCTGCTCGCCGCGATCCGCGAGCCGTTCACGTTTGCCCAGCAGGGCATCCACATGACGGCGAGCATCGGCGTGACGCTCCCGTCGATCGGGAGCACGGTCGCGTCGCTGCTCAAGGAGGCCGACACAGCGATGTACGCCGCCAAGCAGGCGGGTCGAGACGGCTGGTCGGTGTACGACGACGCGATGCATGGCCGCGTGCTCCACAGGCTGGAGACCGAGCGGCGCATCCGTCGCGGCCTGGATCTGAGTGAGTTCGTGCCCTGGTTCCAGCCCATCGTCGGGCTACCCGGTGGTCGTACGCAGGGCTTTGAGGCGCTCGCGCGCTGGAAGCACCCCGAGCGCGGCTGGGTGCAGCCGGACGACTTCATCCCCGTCGCCGAGGAGAGCCGCCTGATCGGCGAGCTCGACATGATGCTGTTGGAGAAATCCGTCGCGGAGTTCGCGCCGTGGGCGCGCGCCCGCCCGGACCTGTTCCTGTGCGTGAACCAGTCCGCCCAGCGGTTTGAGGCGCCTGATCTGGAGATCCAGGTCGCCGCGCTGATCGACCGCTACGATCTGCCCGAGCGCTCGCTGGTGCTCGAGGTCACCGAGACGCAGTTTGGTCGCAGCGAGGACCGCTGGTCTGAGCGCATCGCGCGCCTCTCAGCGCTCGGTGTTCGCGTCGCGCTCGACGACTTTGGCTCGGGCTACTCGTCGCTCATGCGCCTGCGCACGGTGCCGGTCGGCATGTTGAAGCTCGACCGCGCGTTCGTCTCAGACCTTGCGGCAGGCAACGGCGCGCTCGCCCGCGCGGTGCTGCAGCTGGCCGTGGAGCTCGGCCTCCCGGTCATCGCTGAGGGCGTGGAGGACCACGTCGCCCACACCGCGCTCGTCGACTCCGGGTGCGCGTTCGCGCAGGGCTACGGCTACGCCAGGCCCATGTCCGGGTCCGACGTGAGCGCGTGGCTGCGGCTCGCTGAGGCCCGGCGCTCCGCCGAGCCCTTCATCATGAGCGTCGCGAAGTAGCTCAGTCGACGAAGAGGATCTGCCGGAACCCGCCGCGCTGCACCAGCAGCATCCCGCGGTCCTTGCCCTTCAGCGCGCGCTTGAGCTCGTCGATGCTCGACACCGGCTTGCGGTCCACCTCGACCAGGATGTCGCCTGGCTGCAGGCCGGCCATCGCCGCGTCGCAGCCCGGGGTGATCGCGGTGACGACGACGCCCGCGGTCTTGGGGTCGGCGCCGAGCTCCTGGCGGATCGCGTCGTTGAGCGCGGCCACGGTGACCCCGCGGAGCAGGCTGACCTCGGCGTCCGGCGCGTCGGCGCGGCCGCCCTTGCCCGGATCCTTGAGCTCCTCGAGCGTGGCCTGAAGCTGCTGCGGCTGGCCGTCGCGGAGCACGTCGAGCGCGACGGAGACGTGCGCGCCCTTGAGCGAGATGGTGTTGCGCAGGTCCGCCGCGCCGTCGATCGGCGATCCGTCGACCGCGACGATCACGTCGTAGGGCTTGAGCCCGGCCTTGTCCGCGGGCGTGCCCGGCGTCACCTGGCTCACGATCGCGCCGTGGCGATCCCCAAGCCCGAGCATGTCGGCGGCGGCTGGATTGAGATCCGCAGGCGCCACGCCCAGGAAGCCGCGGACGACGTGCCCGTCGCGCAGCAGGCGCTCCATGATGTCCTTGGCCAGGTTGGACGGGATGGCGAAGCCGATGCCGTCGTAGCCGCCGGACTCAGACGCGATCGCCGAGTTGATCCCGACCAGCTTGCCGTCCAGGCTGACGAGCGCGCCGCCGGAGTTGCCGGGGTTGATCGCGGCGTCGGTCTGCAGGTAGTCCGAGTAGGACGCCAGATCCTGCACGTGACGGCTGCGCGCCGACACGATGCCCATGGTGACCGAGCCCTGCAACGCGAACGGGCTGCCGATCGCGAGCACCGTCTGGCCCAGGCGCAGGTGGTCGGAGTCGCCAAAGGTGAGGGCGGTGAGGTCCTTGGGGACCTCGCCCGCAAGCTCCACGAGCGCGACGTCGGTGGCGGCGTCGGTCGCGCGCACCTTGGCCGCCAGCTTGCGACCGTCGGACAGCGTGACCGTGAGCGAGTCGGCGCCCTCGACCACGTGGTTGTTCGTGAGGATCAGGCCCTTCGTGTCGATGACCACGCCGGAGCCGACGCCGCGCTCGTAGTGGTGACCGCCGCGGCCAGGGGCGCCCTGCATTCCCTGGGGACCCTGCATGCCGGGCATGCCGAAGAAGTATGGCATCATCTGGGACTGCGGCGCCTCTTCGACGTCACGCTCCGACTGGATGTGCACCACCGCGTTCACCGCGGCCTCGGCGACGTCCGCCACGGCGTCGGGGTTCGCGTCGACGGCGCTCGCCCAGGCGGGCTCCACCAGGGAGTCCACGGCGCGACGCGCCACGCTCTGCGCGACCGGCGCCTGACCGAGCCCATCGCAGGCCGGGAGCCAGGTCGCAGCCAGGAGCAGCAGGGGGAGTTCGAGCCTTCTCATGGTCACCTCGTGGGTGCGTCCGCATCGACGCACGACGGGTGACTACGCACTACGGGCCGCGACCTTACACCCTGGCCCCAAGTTTGACGGACCGCGACGACTCAGTTGGCGCCGAGGATCCGGAGCTCGCACTGGAAGGAGCCCTCGCCCGCGGTGCGGGTGACGATCTGGAAGCGGTCGGCGTCGGACAGGTCGAGCGCCACGGCCTTGCCGAAGCCCACCTGCTTGAGCGCGCGCAGGTCGACGGTCACCGGCGACCACGCCGACGTGCCGTCGCCGCACACGAACTCCTGGCCGTAGAAGTCCCAGTTGTCGTTGGTGCAGTCCTCGTCCTTGGCGTCCTCGTCGAGCTGCAGCTTGCGGACGAACTGGGCGCGGTAGCTGCGGCCGTCACCGCGGACCTCCATCCGCAGCTCGGTCTTGGTCGCAAGATCCGTGCGCGTCAGGTTCACGCCCACGCCGGCGAACGGGTCGGTCACGGTGGTCGTGACGCCGCCGAACCAGCGGAGCGTGCAGCCCAGGCCGTCGTTTCCGGTGTGCAGCAGCTGCAGCAGCGAGACGGACGTGCCGTGCTTGCAGGCGTCGTCGGCGAACGTGTACCAGTACTGGCCGATGGGGCTGCCGAAGTACGGGTCGCACTCGACGGTGCGGCTGGCGATCGGCTCGTCGCCGGGCGTCAGGCCCTGGGTGATCACCTGGTCGGTCAGCTTGACGGTCTTGGCGTCGACCATGACGAACGCGTCCGCGCCTGCGGCCGGGCGGGGCGCGATGGCGGTCGGCGCGGCGACGGGGGCGATCGGCTCCGCGGCGGGCGCGTCCGACGGGGCGGCGGCGGGATCCTCCACCACGTCCAGACGGACCTTTCCCTTCTTCTCAGCGCCGGTGGTGCATCCGACGAGCACGAGCAGCACGATGGCAGACGCGCGCACTTGGCCTCCCTGGTGTCCGCAGGTCCCCAGAACCTACGGCGGACGGCACAATACCACCTCAGCGCCAATACGCCACCGCGAGCGCGGCGGCGAAGGCGGCGTCGCTAGGCGCGAAGCGTCGGGACGCCGGGCAGCGAGTCCTCGGCGACGATCTGGTTGTCGGTGCGGATCGCGTACTGGCCGTCGTCGATCTCGACGAGCTGCAGCGCGACGCCGCCGGGCTCGGTGACGAACGAGTGCTGGTCGCGCATCCACGCGACGGTGGTCTCACGGCCGAGCACGCGCACCGGCAGGCTGCCCAGGCGAACTTCGAGGCGCTCGAGGCGTCCATCGCGGACTTCAGCGGCCTTGACCCAAACGCGACCCATGTGAACTCCTATGGTCCCTGGGGACCTGCCGCGCCGCGACTAACCGGGCGGGCGCGCGCCCGCGAGACGCTCGACGTGTCCACAATCCGTACGCCACGGAGGGAAGGCGGAAGCGGCCGTACCGAGTTCATAGCGTGGGGGTGGGGAGCCCTATCAGCGTTGCGTTTCGACAGTACCGCGGGAAGGGCCGAGACAGTCGCCCCGATCCCGGTCGGACGCCGACTCCTGACTTTCCCCAAGGTTATCCCCAGGCGCACCCGAGGGATGCAGCGGCCTGGATCAGACGATGTCTGCAGACCACGCGGCGCCGGGCGCCAAGTCGCCGACCAGGTCGGGCTGGATCCACGCGGACACGCAGCGGCTGGCGCTGGAGTCCTCGATCTCGATCGCCCACAGCGCGTCAAAGGCCCACTCGATGTCCTGGCCGTGGCCGGACATCGGGTGCGGACCCGGGCGCGCGGTCAGCAGGCGGGCGGCGAACGCGGTGCGATCGCGAGGGGAGGCGCGGTGGCCGGGCGCGCGGGCAGACGGGGCCGTGCTGTGCACGCGCAGGTCCACCCGGAGGATCGTCGGGGGCGGGAAGCGGTCGGGGAGGGCGCCGTGCAGGATCCGGTGCGCGGTCCACAGCGCGACGCGGTCGGACGGCACCTCGTGGGTGCGCCAGGGGGCGTGCGCCGGGTCGTGCATCGCGGCCACCAGGGCCTCGCAGTACGCGGGGATCGGAGGCTGAAGCAGCAGCAGCTCCAGCAGGCGCTCCGCGAGCTCGGTCTCGGGCAGCGCGGAGCACGCGCGGGTCAGCGCGGCCCACACATCCTCGCCGTCGGCGACCGTGTCGTCGAGCGCCTCGACCAGCTCGACCAGCCCGTGCTCGGTGACCCGGCCCGGCACGTCGAGGGTGGGGGTCACGGCCTGTACTTCGACGTCCCAACGCGCGGTCAAGAGCACCTCGTCGCCGTCGCCGTAGCCGTCGCGGGGGCCGCACACAAGGGGCGGACTGCGAGCGATCCCACCGGACGCGCGGCGAGAGGTGTCGGCGGCGCCCAGATCGGCTAGGATGGGGCCCCGATGGGGTTCCCATGCGCGCGATGTCGGTCCTGTTCGTCCTGTCCCCGCTGTTGGCCGCCTGTCCGAGCAAGCCGGACTGCGCCGACCAGGCCTCCTGCGACACGGACGTCGACACCGACGTGGTCGACACCGACGTCGTCGACACGGACGTGGTCGCCCGCACGGCCGCCATCGCGATCGAGTGGGACGTGGACGCGCTCCCCAACGAGAACGTGGTCAAGCTGACCTGCGACGACCGCCTGATCTTCGAGGCCGACACCTTCACGTTCTTCAACACCTTCCGTCGCGACGAAGACATCGGCGTCGGCTCGGTCTGCAAGGTGGAGTTTACGGACCCCCGCGGCGGACGCCTGTCGGCGGGCCGCGCGATCAACTGCTCCAAGCAGGTCGCCAACTGGGAAGCGTCGCGCGGCACTCAGGCTGAGGTCGCCACGTTCACGGTGTTCGCCTGCGAGTCCGGCTGCGTCGACCCGAAGGCGCTCAACTACGACGCCAACGCCAACCTCGACGACGGCACCTGCGACTACATCTACGGCTGCACGGACTCGCGCGCGCTGAACTTCGACCCGGTCGCCACCAAGAACGACGGCAGCTGTGACTTCGGCGGCTTCGCGCCCATCGACCTCACCGTCTTCTTCGACGACCGCCCCTCGGACACTGAGGTCCGCGTGGTGTGCGACGGCAGCAGCGCGCTCACCGTCGGCGTCGGCCAGAACTTCGCCGCGTGGTCGAGCACCACCGCGCACACCGTCATCGACGCTGGCCACACCTGCGACGTGAAGGTGACGGACAAGTCCGGCGACCTCGGCGCCAGCGGTGAGGTCCGCATGTGCGGCCGCTCCGTCGTCGCGTGGCCCGCCACCGCCCGTCAGACGGCGCCCTACGAGGTCACCGTCGCGACCTTCTTCGCGGAGTCCTGCTCCGGCTGCACCGATCCCGCCGCCACCAACTTCGACTCCGAAGCGGCGATCGACGACGGCACCTGCACCTACTGAGCCGCGCTCGGCGCCGTCTGCGCGCCGACGTCAAGCCGGGCCGTTGTGGCTATATATCGGCCGGTAAACCGCTACTTGGGTGAGCCCTTCACGTTGATCGTGAAGCTCAGGCGGTCCTGGTTGCGGGGGCCCATGAACGACGCCGCGAACGGCTTGTAGCCGAGCGCCGTGTGCGAGGACTCGAACTTGCCGCTGGCCGCGAACGAGGTCGCCGTGGAGGTCACGTTCATGTTGACGCTGAGGGGGATGGGCTTGCCGCGGAAGGTGAGCGTGCCGTCCACCTTCACGGAGCCCGAGCTCCCAGAGCACTTGGTGCCTTGGAAGCGGACCTCGGTGTAGTGCGCGGAGTCAAGCTGGCCCGCGCTCCACATGTTCTTCTGGAGCGACGCCTTGTCCGAGTCGTCGATGGTGTTCTCGTCGAGGCCGGCCTTGGCGCGCAGGCCGGGCGGATCCACCACGAGCGAGGCGACGGGGACGTGGATGTCGATCGCGCACGCGCCGCCGGCCTCGGACGGCCAAGTGACCGAGCCGGTGAACTTGGACGCGTAGATGACGTGGTTGTGGCCCAGGCGGGACAGGGAGGCGGTCTCGTCGTTGCGGATGACGACGTAGACGTCGCTGCCGGAGGGGGTCAGGGCGTAGGTGGTGCTCGTGGGAGCGGCGGCGGGCTCGTCCGCGGCAGCGACGGACAGGGGCATCGTCGTCAGGCCGAGGGCGAGGGCGTAGGCAGGGCGCATTCGGACTCCGTTCTCTTTGGGTCGCGTCAGGCGTGGCGCGTGTTGTTGGTAGCCGTTGACACGTGTCGCGTGCCTTCTATTCGACTCCGCGCGCGAACTCGTTCGATCCGTCGATGGAGGTCACGTAGACTTCACATTCAGATCGTGAAGGATCGTCCGACGACCGCGTCGACTTTCACGCAGAACCTTCGACACGGACCCGAGGCGTGGGTACAACGACGGGAACTCTTCGGGGGCCCCCGCGTGCTCATCACGACGGGGAAGGAACGGTGCACATGAGCCAAGACGAGACCAAGTTCCACGGCGCGCGGCTGGCTGTGATCGGTGTGGGCGGCGGCGGCTGCAACGCCGTGGACACCATGGTCGAGCGCGCCGTCGCCGGCGTGGACTTCATCGCGCTGAACACCGACGCGCAGGCGCTCGCCAATTCCCGTGCGCCGCAGCGCTTCCAGCTCGGCCGTGACCTGACCCGCGGCCTGGGCGCGGGCGCCAACCCGGCGATCGGCCGTGAGGCCGCGCTGGCGGATCGCGAGCGCATCGCGGAGCTGGTCCAAGGCATGGATCTGGTGTTCATCGTCGCCGGCATGGGCGGCGGCACTGGCACCGGCGCGGCCCCCGTGGTCGCGGAGGTCTGCCGCGAGGTCGGCGCGCTCACCGTGGGCATCGCCACCACGCCGTTCGCCTTTGAGGGCCGCACGCGCGCCCGCCTAGCAGTCGACGGCCTGTCCACGCTCAAGGAGCAGGTCGACACGCTGGTGATCATCCCCAACGATCGCCTGATCGCCTTGGTGGATCCGAACACGCCCATGTCCGCCGCCTTCTCGATGGTCGACGAGGTCATGGTCCGCGGCGTGCGCGCCATCTCGGATCTGGTCCGCGACACGGGCCGCATCAACGTCGACTTCGCCGACGTCCGCACCATCATCTCTGACCGCGGCGCGGCCTTGCTGGCCGTCGGCACGGGCCGTGGCGCGCACCGCACGGTCGACGCCGCCGCCGCCGCCATCTCCACGCCGTTGCTGGCCGAGGTGCGCGTCCAGGGCGCGCGCAACGTGCTGATCAGCGTCACCGGCCCGTCCGACCTCACGCTGCACGAGGTGAGCGAGGCCGCCACCTTGATCGGCGACGAGGCCCACGAGGACGTGAACCTGATCTGGGGCTGGGTGATCGACGATCGCCTCGGCGACCGGGTCGAGGTCACCATCCTCGCCACCGGCTTCGAGGACATGGGCGCCCGCTCCGGGAACACCGCCTGGCGCCCCAAGACCACCGCCGCCACGCGCCGCGTCTCGCCCGAGGAGCGCGTCAGCCGCCGCACCGGCGGTCGCCCGGTGGTCGACGTCGAGGACTACGACGTGCCGTCCTTCTTCCGCAAGGTCGAGTAGGCGGCCCACGCCGCGCGCTGCCGCCGCGAGGGCGAGCAGGGGCGGGTCCCGCGGGGGCAGGCAGCTCGCGGCCGCCGCGCGCCAGGGGAGCCGGGTCGACGCAGACGCGCCGACCCGCACCTGCGGTCGTCTAGAGCACGCGACCCAACGCGTCGACCGACGCGATCTGGCTGTCGTCGCCCAGAATAGCGATCGCTTGGCGGACCGCGTCGAGCAGCTCGCCGGAGAGCACCACGAAGGGCTCCAGATCGCCGTGGACGACCACGCGCCAAGCGCGGCGCTCGCCCTTGATGGACGACGAGGCCTGCGGCGTGGGGGAAGGGCGGACAGCCTTGACCGGCTCCTCGACCGCGCCACCCTGGCTGCGCTGCCAGGTCTGCACGAGCTTGTCGATCTCGCGACGCGTGATGCGGCCGGCGGCCGGCAGGCCCTTCTTGATGCGGAAGTTGCGGACGGCGCCCAGGCTCATCCCGGCGATGTCCGCGACGACGCGGTCCGGGACGCGGCCAAGCAGCGGCCCGAAGTCGTCCACCTTCGACAGGCGACGGCCGCGCGGCGCGGGGCGACGGCGCGGGCCGTCGTAGCCGGGGATCTCGTTGCGGGCGCGGTAGCTCGCGACGGTGCGGATGCTGACATCCGCCATGCGGGCCACTTCGCTGTCCGGCACCTGGCCGAGTAGATGAAAGTACTTTTCAATCCGGCCGTCTTTGCTGCCAGAGCGGCGCTCGGGGTTGAGATCGTCGTCCGGCTCCGGCGGCAGATCCTCCTCGGGCTCCGGAGGGAGCTCGTAGACAGGGTGAGCCTCCACGCGAATACGGCGTCGAACGCCGCGTCGCGCGAACTCGGCGGCCAGCGTCGCTGGCTCCACGCCGACCCGCTCCGCGATGTCCTTGAGGGAGAGCTCGTCCTTCAACTGGACCGCTGCGTCCCACCAAGAGGGGGCTTGTGCGTCGGCTTCTGTGCGTCCCATGGCGTCTCCTTGGGGTTCCCGCGTCTGCGCTGCCCTCAACGGGGGCCTGTGCGTATAGGATCTAAATAGATCTGTAAGCACACGTACGAGCGGGGAACCCTTACCGTGCAACCCGTTCGAAATGAGACGGGCTCATCCACCCAATCGGGTGGATGAGTTGCCGTTTGCAGATCAAGCGTCGGGGTTCTCGTACACGGCCGCGGCGCCCATGCCGCCGCCGATGCACATCGACACCACGCCGTAGCGCACACCGCGGCGGCGCATCTCGTGGATCAGGGTGGCGGTGAGCTTGGCACCCGTGCAGCCGAGCGGGTGGCCCATGGCGATGGCGCCGCCGTTCACGTTCACGCGGGACACGTCAATGCCGAGCTCGCGGACGCAGTACACGGCCTGCGACGCGAAGGCCTCGTTGATCTCGAACAGGCCCACGTCCTCGATCTTGATGCCGGCCTTGGCCAGCACCTTGGGGATCGCGTAGCGGGGACCGACGCCCATGATCTCGGGCGCCGTGCCGACGACCTGGTAGCCGCGCATGATGGCGAGCACGGGCAGGCCACGCTCGACGGCCCAGGCGCGGTCGGCGATAACCGCCGAGGCGGCGCCGTCCGAGGTCTGGCTGCTGTTGCCGGCCGTGACCGAGCCGCCGATCTTGAACGCCGGCTTGAGCTTGGACAGGCCCTCGAACGAGGTGTCCGCGCGCGGGCCCTCGTCGACGGCGAACGAGATCTCGCGCCACGCGCCGTCCAGGTAGACGCGCGTGGGGACGGGGACGATCTCGTCCTTGAAGCGGCCGGCGGCGATCGCCGCGAGCGCCTTGGCGTGCGAGGTCACCGCGAACTCGTCCTGCGCCTGACGGGACACGTCAAAGCGGCTGGCGACGTTCTCAGCGGTGATGCCCATGGGCGCGTAGGTGTCCGGGCGCTCGGAGATCAGGCGCGGGTTCGGGGCCGGCTTCTGGCCGCCCATCGGGACGATCGACATGGACTCGACGCCCGCGCCGACGACCACATCCTGCCAGCCCGCGAGGATCGCGGTCGCGCCCTGCGCGATGGACTGCAGGCCCGACGAGCAGAAGCGGTTGATGGTGACGGCGGGGACCTCGTCGGGCAGGCCGGCGAGGAAGCCGCCGGTGCGCGCGACGTTGGTGCCCTGCTCGGCTTCCGGCATGGCGGTGCCGACGATCAGATCGTCGATCTGGCTCGGGTCGATGCCCGCGCGAGAGACCGACTCCTTGACCACGAGGCCGAGCAGATCATCAGGACGGGTGTCCTTGAGAGAGCCGCGCCGGGACTTGCCGACCGCCGTACGGACGGCGGAGATGACGGCCACTTCACGCATGGGGGATTCCTCGGAGAGATGGGGAGAGTGCCGATCCGCGCCGCGCGCCGGGGAGTCCGGTGGCGCAGCGCGGTGGGGGATCGGAGCTAGTTGCGGAGCGGCTTGCCCGTCTGGAGCATGGCCGTGATGCGGTCGCGCGTCTTCTCTTCGCCGCACAGCGAGAGGAAGGCCTCGCGCTCGAGGTCGAGGTAGCGCTGCTCGGTGAGGCGCGTGCCCGCGGGGACGTCGCCGCCGGTCAGCACCTTGGCGAGCGCCTTGCCGACGGTCACGTCGTGATCCGTGGCGAAGCCACCCTCGTGCATGTGCCACAGGGCGGTCTCGATCGCGGCGCGAACGTTGCCGCCGCCGGCCGGCGCGGTGCGCATGGCGGGGGGCTTGTACCCGGCCTGCGACAGGCCGAGGGCGAGCTTCTTGGCGGCCGAGATGCGCGCGTCCTTGTCGAGGATCAGGTAGTCCGTCGGGCGCAGGAAGCCGTAGGTGCGGGCCTCCTCACCGGACACCGACACCTTGGCGGTGGCGATGCGCTCGAACACCTTGCCGAGCAGCGGCTGGGTGTCGAACTCGACATCCGCCGGGATGTCGCCCGTGTAGCGCATCACCAGCTCCTTGCAGCCGCCGCCGCCGGGGATCAGGCCGACGCCGACTTCGACCAGGCCCGCGTACAACTCGCCGGTGCCGATGGTGGCCGTGCACTGCATGGCGACCTCAGCGCCGCCGCCGATCGTCAGCCCGTGCGGGGCGACGATGACAGGCTTGCGGCTGTACTTGGCGCGCATCATGATCTGCTGCATGCCGTTGACCATGGCGTCGATCTGGGCCCACTCGCCCTGGCTCGCGGCCATCAGGATCATCAGGATGTTGGCGCCGGCGCAGAAGGCCTTGCCGCCCTCGTTCGCCACGACCAGACCCTCAAGCTCGCCGTTGTCGAGCTTGTCGAGCGCCTTGCCGTACAGGTCGAAGATGCCGTCGTCGAGCGAGTTCATCTTGGTGTGGAACTCAAGCAGGGCGATGCCGTCGCCCAGGTCGCGCAGCGACGCGGACGGGTTGTTCATCAGCGGCTTGGCCTTGGCGGCCACGTCGGCGATGAACGTGTGGTTCGGGTTGAGCGGCACGTGGACCGCCTTGCCGTCCACCGACCAGTACGTGAGCACGCCCGACGCGTCGCGGGCGTAGAAGGACTCGCGGCCCGCGGCCAGCATGCCGTCGACCCAGGCGGGGACCGTGCGGCCCTCGGCCTTCATGCGCGCGACGCTCTTGCGGACGCCGATCGCGTCCCAGGTCTGGAACGGGCCGATCTCCCAGCCGAAGCCCCAGCACATGCCGCGGTCGATGTTCACCAGGTCGTCCGCGATCTCAGGGATGCGGTTGGCCGAGTAGATCAGCGTGTCGGCGGTGACCTCCCAGGCCACCGTGCTGCCGAGGTCATCCGCGGCGCCCCACACCATGGCGGCGTTCTTGGCTTCGACCGTCTCGGCCTTCTTGGCGGCGCCGGTGCACGGGAAGCGAACCTTCTCGCCGGGGATGTACTCGCCGGTCTTGAAGTCGATCGTCAGGATGTCCTTGCCGACCTTCTTGTAGAAGCCCGCGCCCGTCTTCTGGCCGGTGCGGCCGCTGGCGACGAGCGCCTTGACCGAGTCCGGCAGGACGAACACGTCGCGGCGCTCGTCGGTGGTGGCCATCTGGTGCACGTTCTCGAAGACGTGGCCCAGCGTGTCGATGCCGACGACGTCCGCGGTGCGGAAGACGGCGGAGGACGGGCGGCCCATGGCGTCGCCGAACAGGGCGTCGACCTGGCTGACGGTCAGGTTGTGCTTGGCGACCGCGGCGAAGGTGGCGGCGAAGCCGAACACGCCGATGCGGTTGGCGACGAAGTTGGGCGTGTCCTTGCCCCACACGATGCCCTTGCCGAGCACGTCCGAGCCGAAGTCCGCGAGGGCCTTGGCCACGGAGGGCAGGGTGTCCTTGCCGGCCACGAGCTCCAGCAGGTTCATGTAGCGGACAGGGTTGAAGAAGTGGGTGATCAGGAAGTGCTCGCGCAGCTCCTGGTCCATGTTCACGATCAGGTCGCCCAGCGGGATGCCCGACGTGTTGGACGAGACGATCGAGCCCTTGCGGCGGTTGGCCGCGATCCACTCGTAGACCTTGAGCTTGATGTCGAGGCGCTCGGCCACGACCTCGACGATCCAGTCACAGTCGGCCAACAGGGCCTTGTGGTCCTCGTAGTTGGCCGGGGTGATCATCGACGTCAGCTCAGGCTTGAACAGCGGGGCCGGCTTGAGCTTGATCGTCTGCTCGACGCCCTTGAGGGCGAACATCGTGCGCGACTTGAAGTCCGCGCCCGCGTCCTTGGGGACGATGTCGAACAGGACGCTCGGAATGCCAGCATTGGCGAGGTGCGCGGCGATGCCGGCGCCCATGACGCCTGCGCCAAGCACGGCGACCTTGCGGATGCGGAGAGCGGGAGCGGTGGAGGTCATCGAGGGAGTCCTCTCTGGTGTGCACGGGAACGCGAGCCGGTCGCGACCACGGGGAGTGCGGGTCTATGGCGGAGGCGCGCGGCCCGCATTGAAAAAAATGAATGACGATTCAGAAGTTCAGATGGGACGCGCCGATGTCGCAGAGAGGGGCCTCACCCGGCTAGAGCCGGAGTTCGGAGTGTCGATGCTCGCCTTCTTCGTCGTCCTGGTCACCTCCCTGGCCGCCCCCGCTCCGCAGCCCACCTGGCAGGCCACCCTCGACACCGTCTCCAAGGCGGTCGTGTCGATCGAGGTGACCGCCACCCGCGACTTCGACACCGAGGACGCAGGCACCTCTTACGGCACAGGCTTCGTCGTCGACGCGGCGCGCGGCTTGATCCTGACGAACCGTCACATGGTGCATGCGGGGCCCGTCAACGCCCGCGCCACCTTCCTCGACAACGAGGAGGTCGCGC
Source organism: Pseudomonadota bacterium (assembly GCA_947475315.1). Taxonomy (GTDB): domain Bacteria; phylum Myxococcota_A; class UBA796; order UBA796; genus CAIOSP01. The sequence continues at coordinate 13,998 of CANJMY010000036.1, forward strand.
TGCGCCCGATCTACCGGGATCCGGTGCATGACTTCGGGATCTACCAGTTCGATACGAGCAAGGTGCGCTTCATGCCGCTCGTCGCGCTGCCCTTGGCGCCTGACGCCGCGCGGGTTGGCCTGGACATCCGGGTGGTCGGCAACAACGCCGGGGAGAAGCTGTCGATCCTCGACGGAACCCTGGCCCGCCTCGACCGCAACGCGCCCGAGTACGGCGGCGACACCTACAATGACTTCGACACCTTCTACTACCAGGCGGCGTCCAACACGTCGGGTGGCAGCTCTGGATCCCCCGTGGTGGATCTGCTCGGCCGGGCGGTCGCGCTCAACGCCGGCGGCGCCACGCAGAACGCCTCCAGCTTCTACCTGCCGCTGTTCCGGATCGCGCGCGCGCTGGCGCTGATCCAGCAGGGATTGCCGGTCTCCCGTGGCACGATCCAGGCGAATTTCAGCCATCAGCCGTGGGAGGACGTCGTCCGCCTGGGCCTACGCGACCAGACCCAGGTCGCCGTCCGCGCCGCCGACAAGGACGGCGACGGCATGCTGGTCGTCACCAAGGTCCAGGTTGAAGGGCCCGCCGCGCCCTTCCTGCGTACGGGCGACGTGCTGGTGAAGGTGGACGGCAAGATCGCGACCGGCTTCCTGGCGATCGACGACACCCTGGACGCCCACGTCGGTGGATCCGTCACGCTGTCGATCGAGCGCCTGGGCCAGCCGATGGACGTCACCATCCCGATCGGCGATCTGCACGCGATCACGCCGGACGAGTACCTGGACGTCGGGCACGCGATCCTCAACGACCTGTCGTACCAGCAGGCGCGCAACCACGATCTCCCCGTCCGCGGCGTGTACGTCGCCAGCACCGGCTACTTCCTGGGCACGGGCGGCGTCTCCGAGGGCGACCTGATCACCGCGGTCGACGGCGTGCCCACGCCGGATCTGGCGACGATCCAGGCCCAGCTCGAGACCAAGGCCGACAAGGCCCGCGTTCGCCTGCGCGTCGTCTCCGACCGCGACCCCAAGCGCCCGCGCGAGACGGTCGTGACGTTCGACCGCACGTGGTTCGGCATGTCGCGCTGCACCCGCGACGACGTCACCGGCACCTGGCCCTGCGTCGACAGCCCGCCGCCTCCGCCGAGCGTCGCCCAGCCGCCGCCCACCGTGCGGATGCCGGTCGTGGGCGACAAGCTCACCCGCCAGATCGGCACGGCGCTGGTGTTGGTCGGCTTTCAGGTGCCCTACAGCACGGGCGGCCTCAGCGGCCAGAGCTTCGTCGGCACCGGCGTGGTGGTCGACAAGGCCCGCGGGCTGGTGGTCGTCGATCGCGACACGGTCCCGGTGGCGCTGGGCGACCTGACGCTGACCTTTGGCGGCACCGTGCGCGTCCCGGGCACGGTGGTCTGGCTCCACCCGCTGCACGACTACGCGATCGTGCACTACGACCCGGCGGCGATCGGCGCGGTGCCCGTGAGCGAGGTCGCGTTCGACGGCGGCTGGTCGAGCAAGGGCGACAAGGTGCGCGTCGTCGGGCTCGACTCGTCCGGCAACGTCGTGTCGGACGGCGCCGAGGTCGAGGCGGTCGACGCGCTGTTCGTCCCGGCCGCGGGCACGCCGCGCTTCCGCGACACCAACGTCGAGGTGATCAGCCTGGGCAAGGTCGAGCGCTGCGTGGGCGGCGTGATCGTCGACCAGCACAAGCGCGTCGTCGGCCTGTGGGCGTCCTACTTCTTCCCGCGCAACCGCGAGCGCTACTTCTACGGGCTGCCGAGCGCGTACATCACGCCGGTCGTCGACGCCGTGCGGCGTGGCGAGACGCCGATCTACCGCGCGATCGGCGCCGAGCTCTCCACCATCAGCCTGGCCGACGCCCGCGAGCGCGGCCTGGATGACGGCTGGGTCGGGCGCTACGCCCAGAGCAAGGAGGACATGCCGCGCCTGCTTGAGGTGGAGCAGGTGATCGGCGGCTCCGGCGCGGACGGCGTGCTCCAGCCCAACGACATCCTCGTGGCGAACGGGGGCGCGCTCATCCTGCGCATGCGCGACGCCGAGACCTGGTCGAAGGGCGACGTCGTACCGCTCACCGTGCTGCGCAACGGCGCGCTCGTGTCGGTCGAGGTGCCCACCACGTCGCTGTCCGGCGACGGCATCCGCGACGCCCTGAACTGGGCGGGCGTGGTGCTGCACGCGCCGCACCTGGAGGTCGCGTCCCAGCAGGGCGTCCCCGCCACCGGCGTCTACGTCGCCTGGTACTGGTACGGCTCGCCCGCCGCGCGCGACGGCCTGCGCCCGGCGCGCCGGATCGTGAAGGTGGGGGACGTCGAGATCCACGACCTCGACCAGTTCATCGCCGTGGTCGGTGCGCTGGATCCCGCCAAGCCGATCGTGCTCACGCTCGAGGATTTGGACCGCCACATCGAGGTCCGCCCGATCGAGCTCGATCTCGACAAGTGGCCCACCGAGCGCATCCGCGCGACGGACGGTCGCTGGACCCGTGTGAGGCTCGCACCATGACCCTTCGAACGTTGGTGGTGATGCGGCACGCGCACGCGGCGGAGGGGTCGTGGACGGATCACGAGCGCCCGCTGACGCCGCGCGGCCAGCGCGAGGCGCACGCGCAGGGTGAAGTCGCCGCGCGCCTGGGTTGGACCGTCGACCACCTGCTGTGCAGCGACGCGGCGCGCACGAGGGAGACCTTCGCGCGCTTCCAACAGTCCTACGGCCGCGACGTGCCGAGCCTGATCACCCCGCGGCTCTACCTGCCGTCGGTGCGCACGCTGCTCGACGTCCTCTGCGGCGCGCCGGACGTCGACTGCCTGTGGCTCGTGTCCCACAACCCGACCAGCGAGGAGCTGGTGCGCGCGCTCGGCGGCGCGGTCGTCGGCATGCCGCCCGCGACCATGGTGCGCCTGACGGGGGAGGGACCGAGCTGGGTCGAGGCGCTGGAAGACCCTTGGACGATCCAAGAGGTGATCAGCCCCGGGGCCTAGAACGGAAGCGAGGCGCAGACCGTGTCGTAGATGGTGAGGTAGCGCCGCGCCGACTCTCGCCAGGAGAAGTCCCGCTGCATGCCGGCCCGGGTGATCCGTCCCCAGGTGACCGGATCCCGGAATGCGGCCATCGCGCGGTCGCAGGACTCCATCAGGTCGCCCGCCGTCGGCGCGTCGAACACGAAGCCGGTGGCGGCGCCGCGCGCGACGGTCTCGGGCCGCGCGTCGACCACGGTGTCGGCCAGGCCGCCCGTGCGCCGCACGATGGGCGGCGTGCCGTAGCGCTGGCTGTACATCTGGTTCATGCCGCACGGCTCAAAGCGCGACGGCATCAGGAACGCGTCGGAGCCGGCCTCGATGAGGTGGGCCATGCGCTCGTCGAACCCGACGTAGACGCCGACCTTGCCCGGGTAGGCGGCGGCGATCCCGTGCCAGCGCGACTCCTCGGCGTGGTCCCCGCTGCCGACGATCGCCACTTGGGCTCCGCGCGACAGCAGGCGAGGGATCACCTCGGCCACGAGGTCAAGGCCCTTCTGCCAGGTGAAGCGCGCCACGGTGCCGAACAGCGGCGCGTCCGGGCGGACGTCCAGCCCGAGCGCGCGCTGGAGCTCCGCCTTGGACGCCCGCTTCCCCGAGAGGTCGGACAGGCTGTAGGTGGCGGGGAGCAGCGCGTCGGTCGCGGGATCCCACGCATCCTCGTCGATGCCGTTCACGATCCCGTGCAGGCTGCCGGACCGGTAGGAGAGCAGCCCCTCTAAGCCCATGCCGCCGAGCGGGCGCTGGATCTCCCACGCGTAGGTGGGGCTGACCGTGGTGATCGCGTCGGCGTAGTACAGGGCCGCCTTGAGGAACGAGAAGCGGCCGTAGAACTCGACGCCATGCATGTCGTAGGCGGCGGCCGGCAGGCCCACCGCGGTCACCAGATCCGGCGAGAACGCGCCCTGGTACGCCAGGTTGTGGATGGTGACGACGCACGGGACGTGGTGCTTGCCCCACCACTTGAGGTACGCGGGCGTGAGGCCGGCCTGCCAGTCGTGCGCGTGGACGACGTCAGGCTTCCAGCCCTCGAGTCCGCGCTCGGCGATGTGGGCGGCGACGCAGCCGAGCAGCGCAAAGCGCCACGCGTTGTCCTTGAACTCCTGGCCGTCCGCGTCCACGTAGGGCCCGCCCGGGCGAACGTAGAGATCGGGCGCGTCGATGGCGATCACCGGCACGCCGTGGGGCAGGGTGCCCATCGCGAGCCGCACGTCGCCGAATGGCCCGACGTCGGGCAGCACGATCCGCTCGGGGCCGACGATCGCGAGCACGCCCGCGTAGCCGGGGATGAGCACCCGGGCGTCCGTTCCCGTCGCGCGGAGCGCGGCCGGTAGCGCGCCGACCACATCGCCCAGACCGCCGGTCTTCACGAGGGGGGCGCACTCGGACGTCACATGGAGGACGCGTCGACCGCCGTCCATCAGGGCTCCGGATTTTGTCACGCGCTATCGCCCTAGGGGCCTTGGCGCGAGGGCTCGCTCGTGGGATGTGGCACGAGGCTTGCGTCCGGCTTCGTCCGAACGATGCAACGCGGATCATGGGGGGCTCTTGGACGAACTGCTCACAGGCGCCGGCGAAGGTGCCTCCACCCGAAGCGGTCGCGTGCGCGCCTCGCAGCACGCGCTGGCCCGGGACACCGTCGCGCTGGTGCTGGCGGGGGGGCGAGGGTCACGCCTGCACGAGCTGACCGAGTGGCGCGCCAAGCCCGCCGTGCCGTTCGGCGGCAAGTTCCGCATCATCGACTTCGCCATGTCCAACTGCGTGAATTCGGGCATCCGTCGCATCGGCGTGCTCACGCAGTACCAGTCGCAGAGCCTCAACCAGCACGTGCAGCGCGCGTGGTCGTTCATGGACAGCCGCTTCGGCGACTTCGTCGAGTTGCTCCCCGCGCAGGAGCGCGCCACCACGTCCTGGTACCTGGGCACCGCCAACGCCGTGCACCAGAACATGGAGTACCTGGCGCGCATCGGCAGCGAGTACGTGCTCGTGCTGGCCGGCGATCACGTCTACAAGATGGACTACGCCAAGATGCTGGAGGATCACGTCAACCGTGGCGCGGAGCTGACGATCGCCAGCGTCGACGTGCCGCTCGACGAGGCCCGCGGCTTTGGCGTGATGAGCGTCGACGAAGAGCAGCGCGTCGTGTCCTTCGCTGAGAAGCCCGCCGTGCCGACGCCCGCGCCTGGCCGCACGGACGTCGCGCTCGCGAGCATGGGCGTCTACGTCTTCAACCGCCGTTACCTGCAGGCCGTGCTCGAGGCCGACGCCGTGGATCCGGACTCCAGCCACGACTTTGGCAAGGACGTGATCCCCAAGCTGATCGCGAACGGCGCGCGCGTCTTCGCGCACCGCTTCGTCACCAGCTGCGTGAACATGGCCGACGGGCGCCCGTACTGGCGTGACGTGGGCACGCTCGACGCCTACTGGTCGGCCAACATGGAGCTGACGGCGATCAAGCCCGACCTGAACATCTACGATCAGGCCTGGCCGATCTGGACCTTCCAGGAGCAGCTGCCGCCCGCCAAGTTTGTGTTTGAGTGGGAGCACCGCAAGGGCTTCGCGGTGGACTCGATGGTGGCGTCGGGCTGCATCGTCAGCGGCGCCACCGTGCGCCGGTCCATGCTGTTCAGCCGCGTGATCGTCCACAGCTACTGCACGGTGGAAGACTCCGTGCTCCTGGCGGGCGCGGACCTCGGGCGCGGCTGCATTGTGCGGCGCACCATCCTGGACCGCGGCTGCCAGCTGCCGCCGGGGATGCACATCGGCGTGGATCCGGACTTCGACCGCAAGTACTTCCGCGTGACGGACAAGGGAGTGGTGCTGGTCACCTCAAAGATGCTGCAGGCGGCGATCGAGCGTCGCTAGGCCCGCCGCGGGCGCGGCGAACGGCGGGCGCCTGGGAACCGGCGCGCCCGCCGCGCCCGGGGATCAGCCGAGCGCCGCCTCAAGCGCGCGCGCGGCGCCCACCAGCCCTGGCTCAGGTAGCGTGAGCCGCGACGTGGGGACCTGCGCGAGCCACGCGGTCATCGGCGCCTTCGCCTCGAAGGCGGCGCGGAACTCGTCGTCGTCGATCCAGCGCGACAGGTGCCCGAGCACGCCGCCCGCCAGGAACACGCCGCCGCGAGCCCCGGTCGCCAGCGCCACATCTCCGGCGTGCGCCGCGAGCCAGCGCAGGAAGATCCGGACCGTGCGGAGCGCGTCGTCGCCGCCGTTCGCGGCGGCCGCGGAGAGCTCGTCCGGGGACGAATAGGGGCGCGCGCCCTCGTGCAGCGCGGCGTGGAGGCGCAGCAGCCCCGGACCGCAGAGCACGGACTCGGCCGACACCCGCGGCAGCTCCACCCGCAGCGCGTCGAGCGCACGCGCCTCGGAGTCGTCGTGCGCGGCGAGCGTCGCGTGTCCGCCCTCCGTCGCGACCACGACCGAACCGTGGGTGGTCGGCACGACCAGCGACACGCCGAGCCCGGTGCCCGGCCCCAGCACCAACCGCGGCGCGCGGGCGACCGGGGCGCGCGCCCCGCCGATCGTCGCTGCGTCGCCGTCCTGGAGCGCCGCCACCGCCCAGCCGACCGCCTCGAAGTCGTTGAGCACCAGCAGCGTGTCCAGCCCGAGCGCGTCGCGGAGCGCGTTGGGCGCAAACGACCACGGCCGGTTTGTCATGGTGACCTTCGCGCCGCCGACCGGGGCCGCGATCGCCAGCGCCAGCGCGGTAGGGTGACCGTCGACGCGCGCGAGGCCCTGGCGTAGCAGCGCGACGAGCGAGCCGGCGTCGTCCGCGTGCACCGTCCACGCGTCGACCGGGTGGCCACCCCGCACCACCGCGAAGCGCGCGTGGGTGCCGCCCAGGTCGACCGCGACCCGAACCAAGACCTAGCCCACCTTCGGCTGACGCAGCGGGCTGTAGAGGTGGGTCTCGTAGTCGAGCAGCATGCGATCGCCGGAGAAGTCCTTCACGGCCATGGCGATCGCCGCGCGCATCATGCGGATCCAGCGGGGGCGGTCCTTCTCGTAGGTCGGCAGCACCTCGTAGGACAGGACGTGCTCCAGCGCGCCCAGGTCCTTCATGTCGTCGCCCTCGTGCCGGGCCTCACGGCGGTCTCCGAACTGCCAGCCGTTCACGCCGTGCTCGCAGGCCTCGTCCCACCAGCCGTCGAGCACGCTCACGTTGAGCGCGCCGTTCGCCGCGGCCTTCATGCCCGACGTGCCCGACGCCTCGAGCGGGCGGCGCGGCGTGTTCAGCCACACGTCGCAGCCGCGGGTCAGCAGGCGGCCGAGCGCCATGTCGTAGTCGTCCATCCACACGATCGCGCCCGGCCTGCGCCGCGCGAAGGTGGCGATCTCCTGCACCATCGCGTGGCCGGACTGGTCGGCCGGGTGGGCCTTGCCGGAGAACACGAGCGCCATCCGCCCCGACTCCAGCAAGGGCGCCAGCCACTCCACGTCGCGCAGCACCAGCGTGGCGCGCTTGTAGGCCGTGGCGCGCCGCGCGAAGCCGACGAGCAGCACGTCGGGCTTCAGCCGCGCGCCGTTGCGGACGTAGATCTCGTCGAGGAGGCGCTGCTTGAGCGCCTGGTGCGCGTCCCACAGCGCCGCGTCGTCCCCCTGCGCCGCCGCGGCGATCGTCGGATCCTGCCAGGTGCCCATGTGCACGCCGTTCGTGATCGCCGTGATCGGCGCCGCGCCGTCGACGTGCGCCCACATGGTCCGCGCGGTGCGGCCGTGAAGCTGCGCCACGGCGTTCGCGCGGCCCGACAGGCGCAGCGCAGCGGGCGTCATCTCGAACGGCTCGCCGCCGATGCGGTGGAGCACCTCGCGATCGATCGGGCCGCCCGTCACGCCCTGCTCTTCGAGCCGGTCGAGCGGGTGGCACTCGTTGCCGGCCTGCACCGGCGTGTGCGTGGTGAAGACCACCTGCGCGCGCACGGACGGGAGCGCCTCATCGTAGCTGACGCCGCCGAGCATCTTCAGGCGAAGCAGCTCCACGCCCGCGAACACCGCGTGGCCCTCGTTGAAGTGGTAGAGCGACACGTCCAGGCCGAGCTCGCGCAGCACGCGCACGCCGCCCACGCCGAGCAGCAGCTCCTGCGCCACGCGATCGTCGCCGCTGCCGCCGTACAGGCGCCGGGTGATCCAGCGGTCCCACTCGTCGATCGGCTCCAACAGCAGCAGCGGCGCGTTGCCGTGGATGTCGACCCGGTAGGCGGTGACGCGCACCTCCTTGCCGCGGATCCGCACCGTGACCTCGACGCCGGTGGGGCGGAGCGCCTGGCGCGGCGTCGGGAGCCACGCGTCGATCGGGCGGCCGTGCTCGTCGAGCACCTGGTGCGTGTAGCCCTCGCTCCAGAAGATGCCGATGCCGACCATCGCCTTGCCCTGGTCGTGGGCGGACTTGAGCACGTCGCCGGCGAGCACACCCAGGCCGCCCGCGTAGGTCGGAAGGCGCTCATCCAGGCCGAATTCCATGCAGAAGTACGCCACCACGTCGTTGAGATCGGCGAGCGGGTCGACCGGGATCATCAGAAACCTCGAGGCGATCAGGAGAGTTGGTGGGGGAGGAGTCGGCCGGACTGCATGATGGCGTCGCGAATGCGCCGCGCGAGGGCGGCGTCGAGCTGGCCGGGGCGCAGGCGCCACGTCCAGTTTCCGGTGGCGGTGCCGGGCACGTTCATCCGTGCCTCGCTCCCTAGCCCGAGCACGTCCTGCGCGGAGAGAACTGCCCAGATCGAGGCCGAATGGAGCGCCAGCTGCGTGATCTCCCAGACCACCGCGCCGCGCGGATCATGCAGCGTCTGGCGTGCGACGGCGCGCGCCTCGGGCGTGAGCTGGTTCCACCAGCCGAGCAGCGTGTCGTTGTCGTGGGTGCCCGTGTAGACCACGCTGCGGACGGGGTGGTTGGACGGGCGGTGCGGGTTGGCGCGGTCGCCGTCCAGGCCGAACTGCAGCACGCGCATGCCCGGGTAGCCCATGCCCTCCTGCACCGCGGCCACGTCAGGGCCGACGTCTCCAAGGTCCTCCGCGATGATCGGCATCGCGCCCAGCCTCGCCTCGATCGCGTCGAAGAAGTCGCGGCCCGGGCCCTGGATCCAGCGACCGTGGCGGGCGTCTGGCGAGTCGGCGGGCACCGACCAGTACCGGACGAAGCCGATGAAGTGGTCGAGCCGGAGCGCGTCGACCTGGCTGAAGGCCCGACGCAACCGGTCGCGCCACCACGCGAAGCCGTCCTTGGCCATCGCGTCCCAGTCGAAGAGCGGGTTGCCCCAGCGCTGGCCAAGCTCGGAGAAGACGTCGGGAGGGACGCCGGACACCGCCTTGGCGATGCCGTCGGGATCGAGCTGGAACACCTCGCGTGAGGCCCAGGCGTCGGCGCTGTCGTGGCCCACGTAGATCGGCACGTCGCCGAGGATCCGGACGCCGCGGGCCGTTGCGTAGTCCCGCACCGCGCGCCACTGGCGGTCGAAGATCCACTCGCGCGCGATCCAGAGATCGATCGCGGGCTTGAGGCGCTGCCGGGCTTCGGCCAGCGCGTCCGGCGCGCGACGGCGTAATGGATCCGGCCAGGACCACCAGGGGAGGCCGCCATGCGCCTCGTGGATCGCGGCGTACAACGCAGCCTCACGCGCCCACGGGTTGGCGTCGGCGAACCCCTGGACCGCGTCGTGCCAGGGGTGCGAGCGATCGTCGAGCAGCGCCTGGGCCGCGTCGAGCACGCGCGCCTGCTTCCAGGTCGCCGCGAGCACCGGATCGACCTGACCGATAGGCGGCTCGGGCGACACGCGGTCGCGCGAGGTCAACAGCCCGGCCTCGACCAACGGTCCTAGCCCGATCAACTCAAAGCTCCCGGAGAGCGCGGAGCCGCTGCTGTAGGGCGACCCGCCCAGGCCCGGAGGGCAGAGCGGGAGCACCTGCCACACGCCAAAGCCGGCGTCGTGCATCCAGTCGATCGCGTCGTATGCGGCGTCTAGATCGCCGACCGGCCCGTCTCCTGGCAGCGACGTGACGTGCAGGAGCAGACCCGCGGCCCGCGGGAAGGCGGCCGGCACGGCGGGCTGACGAAGCGGGCCGAGCGCTTCGCCCTCCTCAGCGAGGGTGTCGAGGGCGGCGCGCTGGTGCGGCGCGTGGACGGGGTTGGGCACACGGCGCGCCCGATCCACGTCGGCGACGAGCTCCGTCACGTCCTCGTTGGACGGGAAGGCCGCCACCGCCTGCAGCAGCGGCCCCGAGAGGTCGATGGCGAACACGTCCTGCATCAGCCCGACCGCGCACGCGGCGTGGCGCAGCAGCAGCCGCGACTCCAGGCCCGTCACCTCATCGAAGAACCACCCGCAGCTGGTGTACATCGCGAGCAGGTGTCGGTGGATCTCCAGCGCGACGTGCGCCTCGTGCAGCTCCGCCACGGTGGGCTCGGCGACCCCACCGTGCTCGCGGATCCACGCGTGGAAGGCCTCGTTCGAGCGGTCGTGCAGCAGCTCCACGTAGGCGTCACGCGCGGCGTCGAAGTCGTGGAATGTGCGGCCGACCACCGGCGCGAGCGCCTCGCGCGCGGCGTCGCGCAAGGCGTCCAGCGCGTCCCGCAGCGGCGCGCGCCACCGCTGGTGGGTGCCCGGCGTGAAGTGGCAGCCGCAGTCCGACCGCCAGCGCTCGACGCCGTGCGCGCACGACCATGAGGTCTGCTCGAAGATCTCCGCTTCCCAGCTCGGAGGCACCTGATCGAGGTGCGCGCCGTAGGTGGTGAGCCGCACGCGCCCGTCCTGCTCCACGACCTCCATCGCCCGCGCGAGCGCCATCTCCCCGAACTTGTGGTGGTGCCCGTAGGACTCCCCGTCGGTGGCGAAGTGCGTGAGGCTGTCGCCGCCCGCGCGCAGGGCCTCGTCGATCAGCCGTCGTCCAAGCGCCTCTCCGTCCTTCAGGCCGTCGCCGAACGCCACGTCCTGCGCCAGCCCCCCGTCGTACGCGAACACGGCGATCGTGCGACCGCTCGGCAGGGTGACCCGCAGCGCCCTACGCGTGGTCTCGTCCACCTCGGAGGCCTCAAGCCACGTCTCGGACCCGATCGGACGGACGCGCCGAACCTGGCGCGGCGCCAACACGACGAAGCGGATGCCTGCGTCGACGAGCGCGTCCAGCGTGGGGCTGTCGACCGCGGCCTCGGGCAGCCAAAAGCCGTCAGGGTCGCGCCCGTAGCGCAGCGCGAAGTCGCGAACGCCCCACATGATCTCGGTCCGGCGGTCGCGCGCGTCGCACAGCGGCAGGATGGCGTGGTGGTAGCCCTGCGCCATCGCGGGACCACGACCGCGCTCGCGGGCGCCCTCCTGGTCGGCGCGGACGAGCGCGTCGTGCACGCCGGCGCGGTTGGCGGCCAGCCACTGCAGCAGGGTGGGGCCGACGTCGTAGGACAGCGACGCGTAGTTGCTGCGCACCGCCCGCCGCTGCCCCTGGCTGTCGAGCAGCCGCGCGGCGGCGTTGGGCGCGTAGCACTCGTCGGTGATCCGCTCGTTCCAGTTGCGCCAGGGCGTCGCCGTGGGCTCGTCGGGCCACACGCCGGTCCACGGATCTTCGCGGGTGGGCTGGTAGAAGTGCGCGTGCAGGCAGAGGTAGGTCACGCGGTCCTCATGCCGGGGTCAGGAAGAGCGCGCCGAGCGGCGGCAGGTCGAGGGCGAACGACGAGGCCATGCCGTGCGAGGGGATGGCCTCGGCGACAAACTTGTCGCGGCCGAGCAGGCCCGTGCCCCCGTAGCCCGGGAAGTCCGTGTCCAGGAGCACCCTCCACGCGCCGCCGGTCGGCACGCCGAGCCGGTAGCCGCGCCGTGACGTGGCCGTGTGGTTGGCGACGAACGCGATGGGGGCCTTGCCGGCGCTGTCCCAGCGCAGGAACGCGAGCACGCTCTGCGTGGAATCGTCGGCGTCGATCCACTGAAAGCCCAGCTCCTCCGCGTCGCGCTCGTGCAGCGCGGGCGAGGCACGCATCAGCGTGAGCAGGTCGCGAACCAGCAGCGCGACGCCGGCGTGCGCCGACTGCGCCTCCAGCCCGGTCCAGTTCACGCCCCACTCCAAGCTCCACTCGTGGTCGGGCGCCAGCTCGTCGCCCATGAACAACAGCTTCTTGCCTGGCTGGGCGAACATGGAGGAGAGCAGCAGCCGCACGTTCGCGAAGCGCTGCCAGGGGTCGCCCGGCATCTTGCCGAGCAGCGAGCCCTTCCCGTGGACCACCTCGTCGTGCGACAGCGGCAGCAGGTAGTTCTCGGCGGCCCGATACAGGCTGCGGAAGGTGAGCTCGTTGTGGTGATGGGGGCGGTAGATCGGCTCGCGCGCCAGGTAGTGCAGCGTGTCGTTCATCCAGCCCAGGTCCCACTTCATGTCGAAGCCCAGGCCGCCGTCCGACACCTTGCGCGTCACGCCCGGCCAGGCCGTCGACTCCTCCGCGATCCGCAGCACGCCTGGGAAGCGCGCGCCCAACAGCTCGTTGAGCTCCGACATGAGGCTGACGGCCTCGTCGTTGGTGTTGCCGCCCCGCACGTTGGGGAGCCACTCGCCGGCCTTGCGGGAGTAGTCCAGGTAGAGCATCGACGACACGGCGTCGACGCGGATCCCGTCTGCGTGAAACCGCTCGATCCAGCAGCAGGCGGACGACAGCAGGAAGCTGCGGACCTCCGGTCGGCCGTAGTCGAAGATCGCGGTGGTCCAGTCGGGGTGCCAGCCGCGGCGCGGGTCGGGGTGCTCGAACACGGGGCCGCCATGGAAGCGGTACAGCCCGTGTGCGTCGGTGGGGAAGTGCGCCGGGACCCAGTCCAGCACCACGCCGATCCCCGCCGCGTGGAGCGCGTCGATCATCCACGCCAGGTCGGACGGATCGCCCCAGCGTGAGGTGGGCGCGAAGAAGCTGGTGACCTGGTAGCCCCACGACGGCCCATAAGGGTGCTCCATCACCGGCATCAGCTCGACGTGCGTGAAGCCCAGCGCCTTCACCCGCGCGATCAGGTGCGGCGCGACGGTGCGGTAGAGCGGGCCATCGACCAGCTTGAGCCCCGCCGCAAACGAGCCCAGGTGCACCTCGTACAGCGCGATGGCGTCGCGGCGCGCGTCGACCGTGGGCCGACGCTTCATCCACGCCGCGTCCGCCCAGCGGTGCGCCTTGGGGCCCAGCCGGGACGCGGTGAGCGGCGGCGTCTCGGTCCAGCTCGCGAACGGGTCCGCCTTCTCTCGCCACACGCCGTCGATGCCATGCACGCGCAGCTTGTAGCGGTCGCCCGCGCGGGCCTCGTCGATCGTGGCCTCCCAGATGTCGTCGGCCACCTGGGTCATCGGGACGGGCCGCACGGCCCAGTCGGTGAAGTCGCCGATCAGACTCACCGCGTCCACGTCGGGCACCCAGGCGCGGAACTGGCCCCCGCGGCCCTTGGCGCCACAGTCCGCGCCCAGCACCTCATGCAGTCGGTCATGCCGTCCGCCGTGAAAGTGCCAGGAGTCGTCGGCGGTCCAGCTTCGCATCAGGGCTCGTGTGCGCGTTGTCCGAGGGGGCGCAGTGAGGACGGTCTGGAGAGGCCGTCGCCATTGCAAGTCTCTTACGTCAGGATCTCGGGTTCCCCAAACCTGCTCGAGATCCGCTACACTGCGATCGTCTGGGGTGTGCAATGCGTGTATCGTGGATCCTTCTGGGATTGCTCGCGGGCTGTGGTCCTTTCAACGACGTCCGGTGGTGCAAGAGTCACCCGGAGGCCTGCCTCACCGGCGGGGGCGGAGACGACACCGACGTGGCGGCGGACGACGAGCTGCCCAAGGCGGCGAAGAAGGTGATGCAGGAGAACTGCTACAAGTGCCACGGAGACGGAGGCACCGCGAACGGCGGCTTCAACTTCAGCCTGGTCGTGCCGCGCCTGATCGAGACCGGGAAGGTGACGCCCGGCCAGCCGGACGCGTCGCGGATCTACGCGCGCGTCCTCGACGGCAGCATGCCGCCCGGGCCCATCAAGCCCTCGGCGGCCGAGTTGGAGACCCTGCGCCGCTGGATTGAGGGCGGGGCCAAGGACTGGGATCCCGACTTCTGCGCCGTGCGCGATCGCATGACGCCGGAGGAGGAGCTTGCCTACATGGTGGACGCGGTCACCAGCCTGCCCGTGTCCGAGCGCCGCAACGCGCGCTTCTTCGTCCTGTCCTACCTGTGGAACGACTGCGTCTCCAACGACGAGCTGGAGACGCTGCGCTTTGGCCTGTCCAAGGCGATCAACAGCGTCAGCATGGGCCCGCGCGTCATCCAGCCCGTGCCCGTGGACCCCGACAAGCTCATCTACATGGTGGACGCGAGCGACTACGGCTGGGACGAGCCCAACGCCAACGGGGTCAACGCCTGGGAGCAGGCGGTCAAGGAGATCCCCGTGGTGCAGACGCGGCCCGGCGGTCAGCAGCTGCGCACGCTCACGCACTCGCGCCTGCCCTACATGCCCGCCGACTGGTTCGTGCGGCACGCCACGCAGCCGCCGCTGTACAACGCCATCCTGCGCCTCCCGCCGACCGAGGACGAGTTCCTGAACGGCAACCCGGGCTTCGCGGGCTTTGGCGTCGACCGCGTGGCCGACCTCCATGCCCACGCCGGCGACCCCGCCGCGGTCGAGGTGATGCGCGCGGGCTTCGTCGCCAGCGGCGTGTCGGTGAGCAACCGGCTCGTCGAGCGCCACGTCGCCGACACCCACCCCGGCGGCTTCTGCTGGGTGAGCTACGACATGGCGTCTGAGGCCGGCGATGCGAACCTGCTCGCCAACCCGCTCTCTCCGGCCGACGGCATCGAGCTCTTCCGCTCTGAGCCCGACTGCCTTGTGGCGCCGGACTTCACCTTCCGCCACGACGGCGGCGAGTTCATCTGCACGCTGCCCAACGGCTTGAACGCCTACTACTTGGCCACGAGCGATGGCAACCAGCTCGACGTGGGGCCGCTGGCGATCGTGCGCGACCTCGAAGGCCCGACCGCGCCGTTGGTCACCAACGGGGCGAGCTGCATGTTCTGCCACGCGCGCGGCATCATCGACAAGGCCGATGTCATCGGCAAGCACTGGGCGGACCACCGCGACGAGCCCGAGTACGACGCGTTGTTCCCCGACTGCATCGCCGACTTCGTCGAGGCCATGTACCCGGGCCAAGCCGTGCTCGATCAGATGGGCGAGGATCGCGCCGTCTACCAGGACGCGCTGAATGAGGCGGGCGTCCCCCTGGAGCAGGAGACCGAGCCGGTGTTCGTGCTCACCCGCGCCTACGAGGACGATCTCAAGCTCCAGCGTGTGGCGGCCGAGCTTGGCCTGCGCACGGACCACGACGGCGCGCTCGCCGACATCTCCGCGTGCACCGCCGAGATGGTGT
Organism: Pseudomonadota bacterium; assembly: GCA_947475315.1. Classification (GTDB taxonomy): domain Bacteria; phylum Myxococcota_A; class UBA796; order UBA796; genus CAIOSP01. The sequence continues at coordinate 29,362 of CANJMY010000036.1, forward strand.
CCGTGGATCCGGCGGTGTCGTTCGCGCTTACGCCGCTGCTGAGCGGCGAGACCATCTCTCGCGCGGCCTTCATCGAGATCGCGGCGGACGTGATCTGCGGCTGCTCGGTGGTGCCGCACGACATCAACCAGTGCGCGGCGTTCGCCGCCGCGAAGGCGCCGCCGGTGATCCGTCGCACCTACGCGCTGCCGCCGTCTGGCCCCTGCGGTCAGGGCACGCCAGACTTCGACTGCGACGGCCTGACCGACGCCGAGGAGCGCCTGATCGGCACCTCCACCGACCTGCCCGACACCGACTTCGACGGCCTGACCGACGAGGAGGAGGTGAACGTGTGGCGCACGGATCCGTTGGTGCTCGACACCGACGAAGACGGACTCTCGGACGGCCGCGAGGTCACGCTGGCGCTCAACCCGCTCAGCGCCGACACCGACGGCGACCGCCTCAACGACGGCGCTGAGCTGAACGGCGGGCAGTCCGCCGGGTTCGGCCAGCCGACCTCGCCGTGGAACGCCGACACCGACGGCGGCGGCGTGCCGGACGGCGACGAGGTGGACGCGGGCACGGACCCCAACGATCCGCGCGACGACGGCGGCCTGACCTACACCGACCTGTCCTGTGGTCCTGCGGGGATCGCCTGCTTGCCAGACCAGCGCTGCCTGCTGGCGGACCACAACCCCTACGACACCGTCAACGACGTGGGCGCGTGCGTGGACGTGACGCCATGAGGTGGGCCCCGATGTGGCTCTTGCTGGCTGCGTGTGACGACCACCTGTTCTTGCCCGAGGGCGGCGAGCTGGCGCCGGGCTTCTGCGGCGTGGAGCCGGTGCTCCAGTCGTCGTGCGCGCTGGGCGGCTGCCACGACGCGGCGACGGCCACGGGCGGCCTCGACCTGGAGACCGACGCGCTCACCGCGCTGGTGGGCGTAGAGAGCGCCAACTACGCAGGTCAGGCCTACGTGGTCGCGGGGGACTCCGCGACGTCGTTGCTCTACCTGAAGGTGGCGGGGACGGACGCGGGGACGCGCATGCCGCTCGGCACGCCGCTCGGTGCCACGGAGATCGCCGCGATCCAGGCGTGGATCGACGACGGCGCGACCGGCTGCGCGGTGGCCCCATGATCGGCCTGCTGCTCTGGGTGGGCGCCGCGCTCGCGGGCTTTGACCCCAAGTGTGACGGGCTGGCCAAGCCCGCCGACTACGACGACGTCGTGCAGTCGGACTTCTTGCAGAACTACTTCGCGCTGTCGGCCACGCTGAGCCCGGTGCACGGCGTGGTGCCGCACGTGCCCGGTCGCGGCGCGCTCGGCGTGGACGTCGGCATCATCCCGCCGCTGAACTGCTACCAGCGCGCCGCCTACAACTACACCAAGACCGAGGACACCAACGCGAGCCCGTTCCTGCCCAGGCTGCGGGCGACGTTCGCGTTCCCGACGCGTGGCCTGGTCGCGCCCTACGTGGGCGTCGCCTACATGGGCCCGATCCCGGTGGGCGGGCTGTACAACGTGACGTTCGGCGCGGAGCTGGGCGTGGCGTTCCGCGTGCTGGCGCCGGTGCAGCCGGGTCTGCGCGTGCACGGCAGCCTGCTGCGCTCGGTGGGCGAGATCGCGGGCCCCGTGAAGGACGGCGACCCGGCCGTGCAGGACCTGTACGTGGGCTCCACGGTGGGCGTGGACGCGATGATCGCGGCGACGCCGTTCACCAAGGTCGACCTCTCGCCGTACCTGTCGGTGGGCTTCACCGACGCCAGCACGTCGTTCGTGGTGGGGGACGACGGCGTGATCGTCGCCAACCAGCACCCGTACCTGGGGCCCACGATGTCGGTCGGCGTGGACGCACTGATCGTCGACCACGTCCGCATCGGCGCCGAGATCTACATGGCCCCGGGCGGCTTTTCGCGACCCAAGGGCCTGGGCCCGGAGACGTCGGATCGCGGGTTTGGCGACTACGGGCACCTGTACACGGGGCGCTTGCGCCTCGCGTGGGAGTTCGGGGGGGCCAAGGTCAAGCTCGGCAAGAAGCACGCGGAGTCGGGGAGCTGACTCACATGCCGGTGGTGACCACCGGCATGAGCAACAG
>CANJMY010000037.1 GCA_947475315.1 Pseudomonadota bacterium
GAGTCCTGGAAGAAGTTGAAGTACTTGAAGAACGACAGCGTGCCGAGGTTGAGGACGAGCGCGAGGCCCAGCCACAGCCGTCGTTGGGCGGGGCGGCGCTCGACCAGCAGCCCGAGCCCAAAGTTCAGGGTGGTCGAGTAGAGCAGCAGCCCGACCAGCCAGACGTGGACCCAGCCGTAGAAGGCGAGCGACACCACCGCGAGGAACGCGTTCTGCACGCGCCGCCAACGGGCGAGCGCCCACCAGACGGTGAATACGACCGCCATGAACTGGATGAAGACAGGCTCGACGAAGGACATGGGTTGTTCGTACCCTAAGGCCCGGCGGTCCGAATGAGGCCACGGCAAAGACGAGGTGAAACCCGAACGGAGGCGCGCGCTCCTCCTTGAGTCGGCCGAGCACGGGCTCGCACGCGTCGTGGATTCAGCGAATGTGCTACGGACTGGGTCGGAGGAAGGATTGCGCGGCCACGTCCATCTAGCCTGCCTGTGGAGCGTTGGATGCGCGACCGGGGTCAGCCTTCACGCGCCGCTCGAACCGAACGGCCCGGGGGGGCGGGGCGCCGTGCTCGGCCCCGACGCTTGGACCGACGTGTCCGTGCATGTCGGCTCGCCTGGCGACACGGACGGCCTGCCTACAGCGGACTGTGATCCTGGCGTGTCGGACACGGCGCGGCCGACGGACACCGACAGCGGGGGCTTGGCCGGCGCCGTGGACACGGACTTGCCTGCCGACACCGACCTTCCTCCGCCGCCTCCATCTTGGGGCGGCGGGTTCGTGGTGGTGGGCGGTGACCTCGAGCTGAGCTACCCCGTCGTCGAGGTGGGCCAAGCGATCGGCCCGGTCTATCCGGAGCAGACCACGCTCGCCGTGGGCGACCTCGACGGGGATGGTCGCGTCGAGGTGGTCTCGACACTTCTGACGGCAGACTTTGCGCCGCCCATCACGCGCGTGTACCGCCTGGACGCTCCCGGGTTGTCCCTCACCGACGACCGGTCTCTGCGAAACGGGATCGCGGGGCCCGACGCCATCGGAAGCGCCGTAGGCCTCATCGACATGGATGGGGATGGCGCTCTCGACCTCATCACGCAGCGGGCCAGCGCGCCGGTCCGCTGGGGCAGCGGGAGCGGCGCCTTTGTCTCAGGTGAAGCGATCACCGGGTTCGTCGGCACGCCGTGGGCGTCGTCTCCGTCGCTGTGGGACGTGGACGGAGACGGGTGGAACGACCTTCTCTTCGGCCCCTCCGCCTCGACCGCGCCTGTGACCTACGCGCAGCGCACCGGACCTCGCACTTGGGCCGTGACGCCTGGTGTGGTCGACCCGACCGACGGGGACACGCAGCTGCGGGGGATCCTGTCGTTCGCGCAGGGTGGCTCTCAGGTGCATGCGCTGATCGGAGTGGGCGCGCAGATGCCCGCGGTCAACCCGGGCTGGCTGGTGGGGGCCTACCCCTCGGCCGGCGCGCTGCTGGCCGCCGACTGGCTGTCTCGCCCCATCTGGTGGCAGCTGCTCCCCGCTACGCAGCTGTCGGGCCTGCTCGATGTCGCGGCGATGGGGGGCACTGTGGCGGACCTGGACGGCGACGGCTGGCAGGACATGGTGGTCTCGCCGGGCTTTGGCAGGATGGCCACCTTTCGCGGCGGCCCGAACGGCTTCGTCGGCAGCCCCACGCTCGGTGAGCTGACGTTCCCTAGCCTCGAGCCGCACGAGATCCCGCTCCCGTGGAGCGTGGACGCAGTGGACCTGGACTTGGACGGTCACCCCGAAGTGATCGCCACCTTCGGCGACGATGGGAGTTCGTTCTCTCTGGCGAGCGGGGCGCATCAGCGAAACCGGGTGTGGAGGGCGGGCCGCGGTGACGTCTGGTCGGAGGTCGGCGCAGGCCTCAACTTTGATCAGCCCGGCGGCTGGATGTCGATGAACGTGGTCGACATGGACGGAGACGGCGACGCCGACGTGGCGCTCGGCGGTGACGGCCGCGGACCGCGCTTGCTCCGCAACGACATCGACTCGGCCGGGCATGCGATCTCGCTTCGCCTCGTCGGCACGTCGTCCAACCAGCTCGCGCTCGGCGCCGACGTGGGCCTGGACGCGGACGGCATGGCGACCCAGCGTCAGCAGGTGACGCTGTCCGCCTCTCCGCTGTCGGTCGCTGAGCCTGTGTTGTTCTTTGGCTTGGGCACCGCGACCCTGGCGCGCGAGGTTCGCATCGCCTGGCCCTCGGGCTGGTCGCAGGTGGTCCACAACCTCACGGGTGGAGCGCTGCACGAGATCATGGAGCCGCCGGTGTTCCAGATTTTTCCCGCCGATCGCCGCGCGCCGGCCGACGGACGGTCGACCATCACCATCGAGGTGACTCCGCGGCAGTCGGACGGGAGCGTCGACGCAGCTCGCGCGGTGGAGCTCAGACTGGAAGGCCCAGGAACGGTGCTCGCGGGGACGGCGGGGTGGGACGGTGGCGTGTGGCGCGCGCAGATCGAGGCGCCGTCCGCCAGCGGCGCGACCCGCGTGTCCGTCCTCGTCGACGGCCTTGCGTACGCGGTGCGGCCGCGTTTGATCTGGGAGTGATCGGTTAGAAGGCTCGGTAGGGACGACTCTGGTGGCGAGCCCGGCGCTCACCCGAGGCGGTGGTTCCCCTGGAGCCTGACGTACTTCCCGGCCAGGGCGCGGTGGAATTCCGGCGCGTCCTCGGCGAGCGTCTTCAGCACCTTGCCCGGCGTGCCGAGCACCAGCGAGCGCGGCGGGATCTGACTCGCCGCGGTGACCACGGCGCCCGCCCCGATCACGCTCCCTGCGCCGACGATCGCGCCGTCCAGCACGGTCGCCTGGATGCCGATCAGGCATGCGTCGCCAATGGTGCAGCCGTGCAGCACCGCGCGGTGCCCGATCACGACGTCCTCGCCGACGATCGTGGGGTCGTTGTCGCCCAGGTGGATCACAGCGCCGTCCTGCACGTTGCTGCGCGCGCCGATCTCGATGCGCGACAGGTCGCCGCGCAGCACGCAGCCGAACCACACGCTCGCCTGGGGCCCGATCCGCACGTCTCCGATCAGCGCGGCGCCCTCGGCGATCATCGCGTCGTCGGCCACCGTCGGCACGTGGCCCAGGTATCGGCGGAAGATCGCGCCGGGGAAGCGCGCCCGCAGCGCGTCGAGCGCGGCCTCCAGGTCGGCCACGTTGGCGGGCGGCTCGGACACGGGGAGGACGGAGTCGGGGATGGTGCGGACGGCCACGGAGACCTCGGCGCGCACGGAGTCGGGTCGGGCGCTCCGGCGCGCGTATCGTGGTCGGGGGCGGGTCGCCTTGGGGGGCGCCGCCCGTCCGCTACGGCGCCAGCTCGGCCCACTGCCCCTGGCGTGCGTCACCGTCGGACGTGCGCCCGGGGGACGGCAGCCGCTTGACCAGCGCCAGCCCGGCGCCCGCCTCGTTCGGCATGGTCCAGATCTGGCCTGCCTCGGTGATCACGGTGATCGACCAGGCGCCGGCCGGCAGATCCGTTCCTGCGAGGATGGCGCTGTCGCCGTTCGCTTCGATGCGCTGGCCAAAGCCGGTCCACGCGACCTGCAGCGACGGCACGTCGATCGCGACGCCGGGCGCAGGCAGCGTCGTGGCGGAGGGCGAGGGGTCCCCGATCGCGGCGATCGTGACGTCGTCGGGCACGTCACCGCGGTCGAAGTCGGTGCCGTCCTCAGTGTCGACCGGGGTGCCGAGCCAGCGGAAGAGCACACGCGGCCAGCGGTCCTCAAACAGCGGCAAGAGCGGGCTGGTGTCGGCGGAGCCGTTGCCATCGGCGTCACGGCGGCGGAAGCGGAAGCCGGCGTGGCAGGGATCGGCGCTGTCGGGGCCGGGCACGTCGAGGGTCAGGTCGGCGAAGGTGGCCGACACGTCCACCGCGTCGAGGCGAAGCGTCAGCCCGGAGCCGACCGCGCGCGGACCGATGATGGTGAACGCGGGGTCTGGCGAGTCGATGCGCGTGAGCGGGCCGACGACGAGGTCGTGGATGTAGTCGTTTGCGCTCAAGCTGACGGCTGTCGGCGCGCCGCCGTCGACGCGGTCCAGGTGCCAGCCCGACAGGTCACCGCAGGACGGCGTGGCGAGCACGTCCAGGCCAGGGTGGAAGTTGCCGTCCACGTCCATCAGGCCGTTGAGCTGCCAGTCGCCGGGCGGCACGTCGGTGAGCGCGAACGGCGCGCCGAGCGTGGCGGCGCCGGCGGGGCCGTACTGGTCGCCGGGGATGGCGGCGAACGACACGGGCGAGCCGTTGCCGAGCGGCGGCTGCGGGTTGTCGGCGGCCGACATCAGCACCACGGTGGTGGCGCCTTCGTCCACGTCGACCGCGAGCAGGGTGCCGGAGAGCACGCTGCCGGGCACGTCGCCGTCGTTCGCGACGCGCGGGAACGCTTCGCAGCCAGAGAGGACAAGCAGGGCGAGCAGGGTGTAGCGCATGCGTTCCTCCTAGAAAGCCACGGAGACAGAGCCGTAGAGGCGTGGGCCGACGATCTGACCGTCGGGGTGCTCACGAAACGCGAGCTTGTCGGAGAAGCCGAGCGGGTTCCAGAGCGTCAGGGCGAGCTCCAGATCCGGGTCCCTCATGGGATGGCCGGCGACGCGCGCGACCATCAGGACGCGGCCAGGCAGCGGGCGCTCCTCCACCGCGATGGCGCCGCGGCTGTCGAAGGACGGCGTACGCCAGACCTGGCCCGAGACGTAGTGGCCGGTGACCGTGAAGTCCATTCGGAACGGCGCGCGGTACTCGACGCCCGCGTTGATGTGTGCGAGCGCGGTGCTGCCGTCGATGTAGTGCTTGTCGCCGTCGGTGGTGAAGATGCGCTCGAGCGACACGTTGGCGAACACGTCGAGGCCGTCCACCGGAAACACGGACAGGTCGACCTCGCCGCCCACGGCGTCGTACACGGCGGGGGTGTTGGTCCACGTGGAGACACCGAACGGGTAGCCGCCGGCGTCGGCGTCGTACGCGCCCAGCTTCTGCTGCACGGGGCCGATGTCGATCAGGTCCGTCAGGCGGTTCCAGTAGACGGCGGCGTCGAGCTTGTGCCAACTCGACGACTCGTCGCGCACGCCGAGCTCGGCGGTGGTGATGCGCTCGGGGCCCAGCTTGCCCGGATCGTCCGACGTGGCCGCGCCCTGGAAGGCGACGAAGTAGCCATCGGCGGTCGTGTTGAGGTCCAGGTTCACGTACGACTCAAGGCCGTTCATCGCGCGGTACGCCGAGCCGACGCTGGCGCGGATGGCGGTGGTCTTGGTGACGTGGAACACGAGCGCGCCGCGCGGGGCGAGGGTGTTGGCGCTCTTGATCAGCGGGTGGCGGTCCCAGCGCAGCGACGCGATGGCCTGCAGCCACTTGAACGACGCCTGGTACTGGCCAAAGAGCGACGCGTGGTGCTCCAGGCGCGGGATCTCGAAGCCTTCGCCGATGACGCCCGCGCGGTACTGCTTGAAGCGGTAGTCGCCGCCGACCTGCATGTGGTGGGTGACGGCGCCGGTGATCACCTTGAACGCGCCCTCCACCTCAAGCTCGGCGATGTCGTCGCGGACGTTGGCCTGCGTGGAGCGGCCCGATCCGACGGAGCTGAGCCAGGGCGTGGTCACGCCGGCCTCGCGCTGCCAGTAGGCGCGGACGTGGAGCGGTCCGTAGGACAGGTCCGTGCGGACGTTGCCGACCTCACCCTCCAGGCCCGCGTTGCCGAGCGCGGCCTTGCTGTAGAACTCGGTGAAGCCCTTGCCGTACTGGCCGGACAGCGAGGCCCAGCCCTTCTTGCCGAACGTGGCGTCGAGCCGCAGGTCGGCGCGGAAGCGCTGGTCGCCCAGGTCCTGGTTCGTGCGGAACGGGACGATCGGGCCGTCGGCGGGGATGTCCGCGAGCTCCTTCTCGAAGCGGCCCTCCTGGTGGTAGCCCGCGCCCGCCCGGTAGCTGAACCGGCCCTTCTTGCCGGACGCCGCCAAGGACGCGGCGAGGTAGCTGTTCAGGCCGCCTTCGGTCGACGCCTGGAACGCGGGGCCTTCGCCAGGGCGGCGAGTGATGATGTTGACCACGCCGGTCACGGCGTTCGCGCCGTACAGCGCCGAGCCCGGGCCGCGGGTGATCTCGATGCGGTCGATCTCGTCCATGCCGATGGGCAGGCTGACGGGGAAGGGCGTGGCGAGGAATTCCAGCGCGGACGGGCGCCCGTCGATCAGCCACAGGACCTTGTTGGTCATCTCGCTGTTGAAGCCGCGGATGCCGACGTACGGCACGCCCGCAGACATCGACATCACGTCCACGCCGACCACGCGACGCAGCGCGTCCATTACGTTGACCGCGCCGCTGCGGTGCAGGTCCTCCGCGGTCAGCACGGTGATGCTGGCGGGGGAGTCGAGCGGGTCCTGCGCATAGCGCGACGCGGTGACGATCATCGAGTCATACGCGCCGGTCTGCAAGGACTCACGGTTGTTGCCGGTGTCCTCCGCCACCACGGTGGGCGGCGCGGGCGCGGGCGCGGGCGCGGCGGCCGGCGATGGGGTGGGCTCGGCGGGGGGCGGCGCGGCCTCGGGGGCTGTGGGCGCGATCGTGATCAGGCCCTGCTGGGCGAGGCGTTGGACCAGGGCCGCGCGCTCGGCGTCCAGCGCGGTCAGGCGCTCGACCGAGTCGGGGGTCGGCGCGGCCACGGGGGGCGCGACCGACGCGACGCTGGCGGCCAGGGCGAGGCGCGCGCGGTGGAGCGGGTCGTCGGCGTCGGTGCTGTCCGGGCTCAAGGCCTTGAAGCGCTCGTACCAGAGGACGGCGGCCTGGTTGTCGTTCATGTCCTCGTAGGACCGCGCGATATTGAACGCGGTGGCGGGGTGCGGCATGGCGTCCCAGGCCGCCAGGAACTCGTCGACCGCGGCCTGATAGCTATGGGCGGCCGCGGCATCCAGGCCGGCCTTGAAGTGGCGGCGGGCGTCGTCGGCGGGCTCGGCGTGCGCCGTCCCTGCGAGCGTCACGAGCATCAGGACGAGCGCAGCGCGGGCGCGCGGGTGCGGCGACGGCATCGAGTGGGACTCCTGCATGATGGGGGATCGGCTCGATCGCGGTGGACTGTAGCGCCGACAGATCGTGCAGATGCGGATCGTCGTGGCGTCGGACCGTGCCCGATTGTACACGAGACGCGGATCGGAGGAAGCTTCTTGGTCTGGCTGTCCGCCATCGTCGGCCTCATCCTGCTCCTCGGCGGAGCGGAGATGTTCCTGCGTGGGGCCGTGCACCTGTCGCTGCTGCTGCAGGTGCCGGTCGTGGTGATCGGCGTGACGGTCGCGGCCTACGGCGCCTTGGCGCCCGAGGTTGGCCTGTCCACGACGGCCGCGGTGGCGGGCGAGGGCACGCTGGCCATGGCGGCCGTGCTGGGCGCCAACGTGGTGTCGCTGGCGCTGGTGGTGGGCGTGGCGGCGCTTCGCGGCGTCGCGGATGTGTCGCGCGAGCTGGTGCGGCGCGAGGTGCCTGGGCTGCTCGCGTTGAGCGCCGCGGTGCCGCTCGCCCTTCACGACGGCGTGATCGGGCGGATCGACGGCCTGGCGATGGTGGCGATCGGCGTGTCCTACACGCTGCTGGTGCTGCGCGACGCGATCGACGGGCGGGTTCAAGACGACCGCGCCGCCGCGCGCGCCCCGACCGACGACTTTGTGGTCGACCTGGCGGTGACCGTGGTGGGTGGTGCGATGGTGGTGGGCGGCGCGTGGTTCGTCGCGCAGGGGGCGATCGGCGTGGCCGACGCGCTGGGCACCTCGGCGCGCGTGATCGCCGCCACCGCGGTCGCGCTCGCGCTGCGGTCGCACGACCTGCTCTCCGCCCTGCTCTCCACCGAGTCGCCGAGCGGCGTGGTGGGCAACGCGCTCTCCACCACGCTGCTCAGCGTCAGCATGGGGCTTGGCCTGGCCGCGATGCTGGAGCCGATCGTCCTGGTCGACCACAACCTGTGGCGGGAGGTCGCGGCCGCGGGCGTGATGTCGGCGCTCTGGCTGCCCCTGGTGCTGCGCGGTGGCGCGCTCTCTCGCCTGGAGGGTGGGCTGCTGATCGCGGCGTGGCTTGGGTACGTCGCCCAGGCGTTGTTCACTTGATCTGAGGTTGGGATGTCGACACCCCCGCTCGCCCCTCGAATCGCCGCGCTCCCGGGTGCGGTCTACTCGACGCTGCTCGCCCGCTTTGGCGAGGTGAAGGGCGAGACCTTCCCGTTTCACGTCGGCGACACCTGGATGGCGCCCCCTGTGGGCTGTCGCACCGAGGACATCCACCTGGACACCGACCCGGGCCACAATCGCTACACGCCGGTGCCTGGCCACGCGGGGCTGATCGAGGCGGTCGCGCGGCGGGTGGCGGCGCGGACCGGCGTGCCGGTCGCGCTGGAGGAGGTGGTGATCCCGGCAGGGGCGACCGCCGGGTACTTGGTGGCGCTGGGCGCCATCGTGCCGGTGGGCGGCGAGGTGATGATCCTCTCGCCGGCTTGGCCGCTGATCTCGGGCACCACGCGGCTGTACGGCGGGGTGCCGGTGGCGGTGCCGTTCATGGGCGAGGGCATCGCGGCGGCGGACGTGGCGGACACGCTCGACCGCTACCGTACGGAGCGGACGGTGGCGATCTACTTCAACACGCCCAACAACCCGACCGGGCTGGTGCTCGGCGCGGACGTCGTGGAGGCGATCGCGCTGTGGGCGCGCGCGCAGGGCCTGTGGCTGATCTCCGACGAGGTCTACGAGGACCTGTCGTACGTGGGTGGGCACGCCTATGCGCGCACCTTCGCGCCCGAGCGCACCATCTCCGCGTGGTCCTTCTCCAAGGCCTACGGCATGGCGGGAAACCGCGTGGGCTACGTGGTGGGCCCGGCGTCGGTGATCGCCGCCGCGCGAAAGGTGGCGACCTACACCTACTACTGCGCGCCGCACGTCACGCAGATCGCGGCCCTTCACGCTTTGGGCGATGAGGGCGACGCCTGGGTGGCGCGGGCCCGGGAGACCTACGCCGCGCTCGGTCGGGAGGTCGCGGCGACGCTGGGCGTGCCTGCGCCGCAGGGCAGCACCTTCCTGTTCCTCGACCTGGGCGACCGGGACGTGGACGCTTTCCTAGGCCTGTGCGTGGAGCGCGGGATCCTGCTGGCGCCGGGGACGAGCTTTGGGCCGTACCCGCGGCATGCGCGGCTCTGCTACACGGCCGTGGAGCCCGAGCGAACCCGCCGGGGCGTGGCCATCCTCAAGCAGCTGCTCGACGCCACGGCGTGAGCGCGCCTGGGCCCGTCACAGCCCGTGGGATAACGGCGAGAAGAGGTTGGAATGCGGCACATCGGGCGCTGGCTGCTTGTGGCTTGGTGGAGCGGGTGCGCGGGCGCGCCGCCTGAGCCTGTGGCGTCCGCGCCGGCCCAGGCGCCGTCGCAAGCGCTGTCGGAGCCTGCGTCGCAGGGTGGGGCCATGCGTTCGGTCCTAAACGCCGACGACGAGGCGTTCGTCGTGGGTCTCGCGCCGTTCCTCGCGTCGGTCACGAGCAGCGCCGCTCGCTGCCACGCGCTGTTTGATCCGCTGACGGCAGAGTCGGTGCGCGCGCAGGGCCTCCCATTCGACGACGCCAAGCTCAACGAGGCCTGCGGCGAGGCGGGGACGCTCTACGACGCGGCGCTGAAGTCGATCGCCAACCACGATCGCGCGACCGACGTGCTGCTGACGCACGTCGCGCGCGTCGCCGACGATCTGGACTACACGCGGCGCACGCTCGATGACTCCGTCGACGAGCAGGTGAACGCCCGCAAGCACGTGCACGACGCGCTCGCCGCGGTGGACGCGGCGATGCTGGAGTGGAGTTCGGCGATCCCGATGGGGTACACGTCGGGGGCCGCGCAGCCCGACCCGGGAATGTGGAGCCGCGAGGTCGAGAACGACGGGCAGGGCCTGCCGATGCTGCGCATGCTCTACGGCCAGCTCGCGTTCAACCAGGGCTTCAGCAAGGAGATGGTCCGACGTCGCATGCTCGACTCGTTCCTGCGGGTGGCCCGCCGGCCGGTGGAGGCGCGCAAGGCGCTGGTTCAGGCGCCGCCCGACCCTGCCGAGCGCGCGGCGCGTCAGGCGTACCTGGACGCCTGCACGCGCTACCTGGACGTGTACACGTCGGTCCTGGACGCGTTCGTACAGGGGCGCGTGCCCGATCAGGCGACGCATGACGCGCGCGTGGCCGACGCCGATCAGGCGCTGGCCGAGTTCAAGCGGGTGTGGGAGCTGGAGCACGCCCGCGTCGGCGGCACGGGCGGCTGAGGCACGCGCAGAGTACCCGTTGCGAACGGAGCGAAGTTGGCCAAGGTCGAGCTGGATCAAGAGACCGTCCTTCGTCGACCGCCCACGCTCGTGGCGGCGGCGCTGGCGTCGGGCGATCTGATCCACGCGTGGCGCGCGGGCGTGGTCGCGTCCCATCAGCTGGACCTTGGGCCGGTGCGTGTGGGCGCCCAGACGCGGGTGTGGCGCAAGCGGTTGGGCGTGACGCTGCCGGCCACCTGGACGCTCACGGCCTACGATCCGGGGAGCCTGGTGGTGTGGGTGCGCGACGGACGACGCGCGCGCACCGAGCTCCGCTTCGAGCTGGCTGAGGCCCCGGGCGGCACGCGGGTGCGGGTGGTGCTCTCGCACGAGGTTCGGTTCATGGCGGGACGGACGCCCGCGCTCGACACCCTGCGGCGACGGGTCGACGAGGACCTGACGCAGCTGCGTCGCTGGCTGGACGACGGGCAGCACGGGTACCCCGCGCGCCACGATCGCTCCGTGCTGGCGCGGCTTGTGGGCGCGACGGTGGGGCGCGGCGCCGACGTCGATCTGCGCGTGGCGATCGTCTCCCGGGACGTGCTCGGCATCGAGCTCGATCGGCGTCACGCGACCTGCCAGATGCACTGCGTGTTCTGCCCGCGCACGGCGGCGGACGAGCCCCGCGATCTGCCGCCGTCCGACGCGGAGGCGCAGGCGTCGATCCTGGCGCAGTTCGCGCGGGCGCTGGACGCGATGCGCTCGCCCGAGCTGACGATGTGGTCGGACGATCTGCTCCGCTACCCGGGCCTGCCCGCGATGCTGGAGCTGGTGACGACGCGCGGGCAGCGGCTGGTGGTGCACACGCCTGGGCTCGAGCTCGCGGACCGCGCGTTCGCCCGGCAGTTCGCGGGGCGGGCGATCGTGTTCGACCTGACCGTACACGCGAACGACGCCGCCACGTTCACCGCGATGTGCGGCAACCCGGCCGCGCACGCCGCGGTGTTCCAGGCGATCGACAACCTGGCCGCGCTCGGCGTGGCGTTCAAGCTGGGCATCGTGGTGACCGACCGGAACGTGAGCTCGCTCGGCGCGACGATCGTGGCGCTGAGCGTTCGCTACAGGCCGGAGCGGCTGTCGGTGCGGGTGTTCTACCCGGACTCCCTCGAGGGCAACACCGCCTACCAGAGCCAGTTCCCGGAGTTCGCGCAGATCACGGCCCAGCTGCTCCAAGCGCGCGAGTCCGTGGAGCACGTGCGCACTGAGATCGCGCTGTCCAACCTGCCGCCCTGCCAGCTCGATCCCGACGACATCCGCGGCCTGCGCATCCGGCTGATCCCCAACCTCAACGCCGTGCGGATTTACCCGTTCGCGGCGTGTGAGGGCTGCCCGGCCCGCAACCTGTGCTCGGGCGTGCATCCCCAATACGCGACCACGCACACGGCCCGAGAGCCGGACCCGGCGCGCGTGGCTGAGGTGCTCAGCCTGTGCACGGTGCCACGGACCTCGGCCCATGCGGAGCCTGGCACCACATGGTAGTTCCCACGCAGCACGGGAGCTCGGCGATGTCCGGTGTGGACGCGGCCAAGCGGTCCAGCACGGCGACGTTCGGCGCGTGGCTCGCCGTGGTGGCCGGACGCTACGTGCTGATCGCTCTGTGCGCGGTGCTCCTGATGGCGGTGGGCATCGGGCCGCACTCGGGTGTGCCGGAGTCGCCGTGGAAGGTCGCGGCCGGTCTGCTGGTCGCGCCGATCGTGGTCGCGTTCGGCGTGTTCCTTGTGCGCGGGGATGGCGACGGCGGCGTGGGCGCGAGGCGCGCGGGCGCGGCGCTCGGCGTGCTGCTCGGCGTCGGTACGCTCGCCGCGAACTACGTCCTGGTCGTGCTGCCCACGATGCCGGTGCCCGAGTCGGCGGCCGTACGAGATCCGAGCAAGTTCCCGTTCCGCCCCGGCGAGGTCCGACAGTACTCGGGCGGCGACGCGCACGGCACGGCGCACATCGGCCCGGACGGGTCGCGGGTCTGTGGGCCTGAGGGCGCGGCGACGACCACGCCGCGCTTTCGCGTGGGGCTGATCGGCGACTCGTTCGTGTTCGGCCAGTCGATCCACGACGAGGACTCGCTGTGCTGGCAGCTCCGCGAGCACCTCGGCACGGTCGCCCCCGATGTGTTCGAGGTCCACAACTACGGGCAGCCGGGCGCCAGCGTCTTCTCGTACGTGACGATGCTCAAGCGCGCGGTGGCGCGGGATCACCTCGACCTGGTGCTGGTCGGCATGCTGCCGATGAACGACGCCGAGGTGTGGGACGTGAACCAGCACGCCGCGGTGGTGGACGCGTGGTGGTTCCGCGCGATGGCCGCCGCGACCGAGCCGGACATGGCGGTGAACCTACTGTACGGGTTCATGGAGGTCGGTCGGTCCGAGCTGTTCGACTGGGCGGCGATGACGCAGGGCATGGAAGATCTCGCGGCGGCGTCCGACGCGCTCGGCGTGCAGACGCGCTGGTTCTTCTGGATCCGCACGAACGAGGTCGCGTGGCTTCAGCCCCTGGTCGACTGGTCGAACGCGACGCTCGCCCAGTCCAAGACCAGCCGCTTCGTGGGCATGATCGGGCTGTCTGAGGACGCGTCCACGGGCCCGACGGCGATCCCGGGCGACGGTCACCCGACCCACATCGGGATCGAGTCGGCGGTGAAGCAGCTCGCGCCGGTGGTGCTGGACGCGCGCGGCGAGGTCGCGCCATGATGAGCGCGCTCCGCCCGGTGCTGAAGGCGACGGTCGTGACGTGGCTCGCCGCGCTCGCGTTCTTCGAGTGGGCCACGCTGCTCGTCGCGTTCGCCTACCTGGACTGGCGGCGGATCCCCGTGGCCATGCTGGCCCTGTGGGTTGTGCGCGCGCCGCTGTTCGTCGCGGCGAGCTGGGGCGTGCGGCTTGACCGCGCGTGGGCGATCGCGCTCAGCGCGCTGTTGCTGGCGAGCTCGCTCGCGCTCTCCGCGCCGCCTTGGGGCGACATGGACCACGCGCAGTTCTTCCGACGCGCGGGCGCGTTCTGCGGGCTGTGGATCCTGGGCGCGCTCTGGCCAGGTCGCGCGCGCTAGCGGCTGCGCGTCCCGAGTTCGCGTCGACACGATCCACGCGACGCGTACGGCCTCGCGGCGCGGCGCGGCGCGGCGCGGCGCGTCGCCGACCCGAGCCCGGCGTCACAGCCTGCGGTGGTTGCAGACGGGGATGGCGGCGCGGACGGCGCGCATCTTGTCGAGGTCGATCTCGGCGACGGCCAGGCCGGGGCCGTCCGACGCCTCAGCGACGATCACGCCCCACGGGTCGACGATCATCGAGTGTCCGTAGCTTTGGCGCAGCCCGCCGTCGTCGTGCGTGCCGGACTGCCCGGGTGCGATGACCCAGGTCTGCGTCTCGATCGCCCGCGCGCGGATCAGCGTGTGCCAGTGATCCTTGCCGGTGTGCAGCGTGAACGCGGCGGGGATGGTGATCACCTCTGCGCCGCGGTCGACCAGCGCCCGGTAGAGCTCGGGGAAGCGGAGGTCGTAGCAGATCGACAGGCCGATGCGGGCGAGCGGCGTGTCGATCACGACGACCTTGTCGCCGGGCTCCACGGTGGCGGACTCCTGGAAGCGCACGTCCGCCGACACGTCCACGTCGAACAGGTGGACCTTGCGGTAGCTGCCCTGGATCGACCCGTCCGGCGCAAGCACGACCGTGGTGTTGTGGCAGCGCGTGCGGTCGTCGGCGAGCTCGTTGAAGCTGCCGACGATCAGCGTGAGATCGAGCTCGCGCGCGAGGGCCGCGAACCGCGCGATCGTCGGGCCGTTCACCGGCTCCGCGCTGCGGACCTTGGCGTCGTGCGGGCCGAGGAAGTTGGTGTTCTCAGGCGTGACGACCAGCTTGGCGCCGCGGGCGGCCGCGCGTCGGATCAGCGACTCGGCCTGCGCGAACGTGCCCTCGACGTCTGAGGTCGAGGTCATCTGGATGGCGGCGGCGAGGAACATGCGCACCTCGAACGGGGAGGGGAGAGCTAGGCGGCCACGAGCTCGGCGCGGCCATCGCGGACCACGGCGTCCAGGCGCAGCAGCGGCACGACGCCGAGCAGCACGCCGAACCACAGCGTCGCGAACCGGATGAGCAGCGCGGCGACCAGCGCGACCGAGGGGTCGAGGCCCGGGATGAACTTGATGGCGCCGCTGACCAGCGCTGCATCGGCCACACCGAGGCCGCCGGGCATCGCGGCGCCGAACACGGTGGCGAACGCGTAGAGGAAGGTGGCGAGCTCGATCGAGCAGTCGACGCCGAGGCCCTGGAAGACGAGCCAGTAGCCGACACACTCAGCGAACCACGCGACCATCGACAGGATCAGCGTGACGACCAGCGCTGTGGGCCCGAGGCAGGTGCGCAGCGAGTGCACCATCTCGGTCAGCTTGGCCTCGAAGCGTCCGATGAGGGGCAGGCGGCCGAACACGCGCAAGATCGCGTCGGTGAGCGGGTAGATGCTGAACACCACCAGGCCCACGGTCAGCGTGCCGAGCGTGCCCAGGATCAGGCCGGTGCTGTCGGGCACGAAGGTGGACACGCCGAACGCGGAGAGCACGACGACCGCGACGCCGTCGGTCATGCGCTCGGTGAACAGCGCGGGGAGCGTGCGTGCCATGGGCACACCGGTGACCTCGCGGACCAGCCAGGGCTTCACCAGCTCGCCCGCCTTGCCGGGAGAGACGACCATGCCGAGGCCCGCGGTGAACGCCCACGCGTTGGCCTTGCGCGGCATGTTCACGCCCAGGTGGTTGAGCAGCCAGGACCACTTGGCGTAGCGCAGGCCGTAGTTCACCAAGGTGAGGGCGAGCACCGGAACATACAGCGACCAGCGGAAGGTGCCGAGCGCGTCGGTGGTGCGCTTGAGGTCGCTCCACACGGCGAACGCGAGGTAGCCGAGCACGGCCAGGCCCAGCGTGACGCCGATGGCGGTGCGAGGATTGACGGCCGCGTCCATCGGCGCGTCGGAGCGGTTCGGGTCTTCGGTCATCCGGCCCTCGCGTGGGCGCCTAGCCGATCAGGCGCGTCGCGGCGATGACGGAGCCCACCAGCGCGGCGCCGTAGACCAGGGGCCCTGCGCGGTTGGCGCCGCGGCCTGAGATCGCGCCCAGGATCGCGGCGACCAGCCAGGTGGCGAGCAGGATGGCGCGGAACGGCAATTCACACGCGAACAGCACCCAGATGGAGGAGGGGAGGATGACCGCGAGGCCCGCCGCCACGCGTGACGACGCGAGGCGGGTTCCGCTGGCGGCGAGCAGCGCGGTGATCAGCGCGGCCAGGCCGACGGTCATAGGGGTGTCCTGCCGAGTCGACCAAGCCTCCCACGCGGTCCGCTCGCGCGCCTGGGCCAGCGTCCACACGCCCCCGCGCTGCGCCGCGAACGCGAGCGTCACAGGGTCCTGGGGCAGCGTGGCGTCGATCGAGACGGAGCGGAGCGCCTCGTACTGCGCCCAGACTCCGGACCGATCGGCGAGCTGCCCGGTCGCGGTCTTGCGTAGCAGCGATGTGCTGTGGATCACGGCGCCGGGTGGGACGGTGAGCTCGTCGTTGAGGTAGTTCGGGGTGTCAGACAGGTTCGCGTTGCCGATACGCAGCGTGTGGTGCCCACGCAGATCGACGTCGGCCACGGCCACGACCTGCAGGTTGTTTGCGCCGCTGGCCAGGTCCCAGATGGGGCGTGCGTCGGTCACACGAATCGGCACCGTGGCGTTGTCGACGATCACCATCAGGCCCTGGTGGAGTCGATCCAGCGAGCCTTGAATTGGATCCGCGCCGCCGCCGTAGGCCGCCCACTGCTCGGGCGGCGCATCCACCGTGAGCCGCAGGACCACACCGTCCGGGCCGAGTTCGATCTCAAAGAGCTGGGAGACGTGCCGATTGCCCAAGGTGTGGGCAAGCGCGGTTGGGGCGTGGACCAGCGCCCCGGCAACCATCAGGACCAGCGCTGGACGAATCGGTGGCAAGGAGCGAATCCCCTGGGATCTGCAGATAGGCACATTTTCTTGCGAGCGGCAAAAAAATTTCACCGCTCGATCGACCACAAATCCGGCGTGCGCCCTCCGGAAGACGTGCTACGATCTGAGGCGTATTGGGAGGCTCGGATGGAATTTAGAGACCGCCGGGGCAATTACACCATCCTGTTCGTGCTGACATGCTCGATCATGCTGTCGTACCTCGCCTTCTCGATCGACGGCGGCCGCATGCAGGTCGCCAAGCTCGACGGGCAGAACGCAGCGGAAGCGGGCGCGTTGGCTGCGCTCGCCGCCATCCGCGACGGGGCTGACATCCAAGAGGCCGAGGCCGCGGGCGCCATCGCGGCGAACAAGGTCTCCCAGACGGCGTCGTCCATCGCGTCGACCCCCAACGCCGTCGCCGGGGACGGCCAGACCTTCGACGTCGCGATCGACTGGGGTCGGTGGAACTGGGAGGCGGAGCGCAGCACGCTCGACTCGCGCTGGGACTTGCGCCGTGACGGGACGATCCCGCAGGCGATCACGGTGAACGTCCTGTCGTCCGGCGGCATCGGCACCATCTTTGGCTCCGCCCTCGGGCTGGCTTCCGGCAACAGCGCCGACAGCAAGAAGTTCTCGAGCATGAAGCTTGGCGTCGGCGTTCGTGCTGCGTTCCGCAACCGCGACATCGTCGTGGTGGTGGACACGAGCCGCTTCACCGAGGGCGACATCGAGGGCATCCAGGCGGGCATGCAGAGCTTCCTGGACGCGCTCGTCGACAACGGCATCCCGGGCGACAACCTCGCCGTGGTCGCCTACGCGGGCGCCGGCTGGAACTACGATCTCCGCAACCCGCAGGAGCTGTACGACGCGGACGTCGGTCAGCTGACGTCCAGCTTCTCGCCGCACGAGCCGACCTCGCCGTTCATCTCCGTACACCGCGACCACGAGCTCGCGCGCACGACGCTCGGGCGCGTGGAACCGTGCAACGTGGGCTCGGACGCGTTCCTGCACGCGTACCGCTTCACCAACCGCGGCGAAGACCTTGAGTTGGCTGCGCCGTACGCGGACTACTACGCGATCGAGACGCGGCCTTCGAACCCGAACGAGGAGGGTCAGTTTTACTGGCCGTATGACTCGGACGTGAACTCGATCCAGGGCTGGTACCGCCAGTACTGGGGCAACCTTGGCGTCAACGCGGTGGGCGCGGGCAACTGGGGCGGCAGCCTCGACGTGGCCACCCAGTGCCGGGTCTGGTTCTTTGTCGAGAGCCTCCCGTTCCTCGGGTTCGATCCGCGGCGCGACCGTTTGATCAACGCCGCGAACGGCGTTCGCAGTCCGATCCAGTGCCACGCCGGAAGCCCCTACGAGGGGCGCCCGGACAGCGTCCGTCGTCGGGTGGATCGTCCGATTCCGTCCGTCACATGTGGCTTTGATCCTGTGCCTGAGAATGGCGAGCCTCGCTACAACAACCCGGACAACACGCCGGTCATGTACGAGGACCGTGCGTACTACGCGGCCGGGTCCAACCCCGCGGCCGGCCTGAACCGCGCTCGGGAGATCTTGTCTGACCGGCTCACCAACGGCGAGCCTACGGTCATTCTGATCACCAACACGTTCCCGCGCTGCGGGCCCAACGTGTTGCCGTCGGACATCCCTGACTGCAACAACACCTTCCTCGCGGACACCTCGGCGGCGCTTGAGGCGCTCGATCAGGACTCGGCGGTCACCCACGTGGTGGCCATCGCGCCGGTCGGCTCGCAGTCCGACGTGCAGCTCAGCACGTTCACGACGGGCCGTGGTCTCTACCGCCGCGCCAGCCGTGGCGATCAGGTCTCCGCCGCGCTCGCGGACATCGCCCGTGACCTCCGCGTTCAGGTGGTGCGCTGATGCTCAACCGTGTCCCCCGTGCTCAGCTCCGACGCGGCCGTCGTGGCTCGGAGTTGGTGGAATTCTCCGTCACCTTCCCGTTCTACCTGCTCATGCTCTGCGCCATCTTCGACTACTCCTGGTACTTCTACCAGCGTGGCGTGGTCGGCTCGGCCGCTCGCGCCGGGTGTGACGCCGCCGGACAGGGTGACCCCGAGCAAGAGGACGTCCCTGCGGTCGCGTATGCGGTGATGCTCAATTCGCTCGCCGGGCAGGGCGGGATTGACTGCGGCGACGCAGTCTACGCCTGCGAGATGTCGGTCGACGACAAGCACCTGCCGCCGAACAACCCGCCGCGCATGGTGTGTGAGATCACCACCAACTACCGCAGCCTGACGGGCTTCCTCGGCGACTACAACGAGGACTCCGGCTGGGGTACCACGTACTTCCGGGAGCAGTGGGGTTGGGAGACCAACGGCCGCTTGATCCCCGGGACCATGACCGGCCGCGCCGTCGCCATCTTCGAGGAGTCGGACTGATGACCACCTCCCCTCGTCTTGAGCGCCGCCGTCTACCGCTCCGGGCCCGTCGCGGCGCTGCCGTGATGGAGTTCGCGCTGACGCTGCCGATCATGGTCATGATGCTCCTCGCGAGCATCGAGTTCGGCAACTACTTCACGCAGCTCGCCGCCGTGAAGGCTGCCACACGCGACGCCGCGCGCTTTGGCTCCAACCAGCACACGTTTCAGCTCGCCCAGACTCAGGGCGCGGCTGCGGTGCGCACCGTCCTCGACGAGCTTGGCTTCCCGTGCGGCACGGGCAACGCCTGCAGCGTGGACTCCGAGATCGTCCAGGAGGGCGGCCTGAACTTTGTCCAGGTGTCCGTGTCGGTCCCCTACGACCAGATCACCGGCGCCCTCCCGAACTGGTACGGTACCGAGGGCCAGACCACGCTGAACACGCCCACCTTGCTGCGGGCGCGTGCGCTGTTCCCGATCGTCGGGCCCTAGCTCAGGCCTAGCCGACGCCGAGCGCGGCCTCAGCGCGGCTTGAGCGGGCTCGTGCTCGTGAGTCCGGAGCGGATGAGCTTCTGGTCGATGTTCTGGCGCGTGGCGCCGAGCAGGGCCGGGAGCTCCTTCTTCTGGCCGCCGGCGATGCGCAGCGCCTCCTCGAGGATCTCCTTGAGGTGGCGGTCCATGTAGTCGTCGATGCGGAAGTTCGGACCCAGCACCGGCAGGTGCGAGGGCGCGACGCGCGTGCGGTGGGACTGGAGGGCGTCGGCGCCGAGCACGACGGCGCGCTCAGCCACCGAAAGCAGCTCACGCACGTTGCCGGGCCAGGTGTGGTGCAGCAGGCGCGACTCGTCGGCGGGCTCGAGCACGGGCACGGGGCGGTTGTAGCGCCGTGCGTAGCGGGCGAGCGCGTCGTGGAGCATCGGCAGGATGTCCTCACGGCGCTCGCGCAGCGGCGGGATCGAAACCTTGATCACGCCGAGCTTGAAGTACAGGTCCGGGCGCAGCTCGAGCTTGGCGACGCGCTCGTCGCTGTCGGGCCCGGCGGTGGCGAAGATCCGCAGCGTCGGGCTGACGCGGCTGAGCTGGCGGACCAGGTCGCGCTGCAGGTCGTCGGGCAGGTCGTCGACGTTGGAGAGGACCACGGTGCCGTGGGTCGGCCACTCCATGCCGCGGCTGGGCTCCATGGTGACGAGCGGTCCGCTCGCGTGGGACAGGCGGTGCAGCGTGGACGCCGCCTGACCGCGACCGGAGCCGATCTCGCCCTCGATCCACACGTGGCTGGGCGCCTGTGCGGCCCGCTCCAACATGGTGCGCAGCTGGCGGGACGCGGGGGAGTCGTCGAAGAACGGGATCTGGTCCGCTTCGTCGTTGGCGGGTGAGGCGGGCTTGCCGATGCCGCGGACGGCGTCGATGCGGTCGGCGAGCTGGTCGAGGCTGATCGGCTTGGTGAGGAAGTCGCGCGCGCCCAGCTGCATCGCGCGCACCGCCATGTCGACGCCGCCGACCCCGGTGAACATGATCACCTCGATCGGGGGCCGCTGGGCGCGCGCCTGTTCGAGCACCGCGAAGCCGTCGATGGGCTCCATGTTCATGTCGGTGAGGATCAGGTCGGGCGGCTCGTCCATCAGGCGCTGGATGGCGTCGCCGCCGCTGTAGACCGCCTCGGCGTCGTCACCGCCCTTACGCAGCGCGCGTACGAAGCTGTCCGCGATGGAGTGCACGTCGTCGACGACCAGGATTCTCAAAGCTCACCCCTTCTGGGACGTGGGTCTGGGAAGATGGATGCGGAAGCGGGCGCCGCCGAGCTCGGAGCGCGCGTACTCAAAGGACCCGTCGTGCGCAGCGACCACGCCCTTTACCATGATCAGGCCAAGGCCTTGGCCGCCCGGCCGCAGCGTGACCGGGGAGATGCCCAGTTCACCCTGGATGGTGGGCGACACGCCCGGCCCGTTGTCGTCGACCGAGATCACGACCTCGGTCGGCGTGTCGAAGGACGAGACGACGATGCGTCCATGCCCCTGCGGCACGAACGCCAGCGCGTTGACGAGCAGGTTCTCGATCGCGCGGGCCATCAGCGTCTTGTCGAACTCCAACTCGACGTGCGACATCGTGCCTTCTTCGAGCCGAACGCCGCGGGTCTTGGCGTTGGGGCGGTGGAAGCTGATCAGGTTGTGCAGCATGGCACTGATCGGCGCGGTGGCCTTGACCGGCGAGTGCGCGCCGCCGCGCATCATGCGGGACACGACGGACTCCAGCGAGCGGACCTCCTCGCGGATGGCCTTGGCGTAGAACTTGCGCTCCTCCGGATCGGCCTCATCGGCGATCAGGGAGATCTGCACCTCCATGGCCTGCAGCGGGTTGCGGATCTCGTGGGCGACGACGCGCGCCATCTCCTGGACCACCTGCAGGCGACCCTGGATGGCGTCCTCGCGGTCCTCGATCGCGCGCGCGGCGCTGTTGACGCGGTCGACCAGCTCGTCGAGCTCGGCCAGGCCGGTGCTTGGCACCTGGACGCCACGCTCACCGCTGACCACCTGCTCCAGGCCCGCCTTGATGCCGCTCAAGGGCGACAGCACCTGCAGCACGCCAAACGCCGTCGACATGCCCGCCATGCACGCGAGCGCGGCGACGAGCGAGCCCAGGCGCTTGGTGGGGTCCTCGCCGGGCTTGCGCGACGAGATCACGAGCGACGTCCCGACGTGCTCGCAGGCGACGGCCCAACGCTCGTCCTGGAGCGTCATCAGCCGACCAGGCTGCTCGCCCGGGGGGCAGAGGACGGCGATGGCGGCGGTCGGCGGCGCGCCGTCCGTGTAGACCGTGTTCCCTTTGACGTCGATCACGGTCAGGCCATCGACGCCCAGGCGACGAGCCAGACCAGCCTGGAGGTTGGGCTGACGCTCCTGCAGCACGGCGACCGCGCGGCTCGCCGCGATGGTCTGCGCGAGCAGCGCCTCGTGCTCCGCGCCCGCCACGCGCTGCGTGAGCGGGACCACGGTGGGCAAGATGGTCAACGCGGCGAGCACGCCGGCCAGCACGCCCAGCACAAGGGCGGTCGGCGCGCGCCAACCACCATCCCTGCGCGCGTCGCGGGCGTCAGACATGCGTTGGGTCTACTTGCCGCTCTCGGCCTTCAGTTCGCCGACCGCGTCCTCCTTGGCGGTCGAGGCTTCCTCGACGTTCAGGCGGATGTGGGCGGCCTCGGGGCCGTAGAGCGAGTAGCCGGCGTACTGCACGCTGGGACGGGTAAGGTCGGCCTGGACGCGGAGGGTCTCCACGAAGGCGCGGCCGTAGTCGTAGCTCAGGTGGAGCGGGGGCTTGCAACCGCCCGCGAGGGCAACAGCGGCGAGCAGGATGAAGACGCGGTTCATTGGGGCACTCCCGTGCTGGGATCGGTTTCTGGACTTGATTCTTCAGGACTATTCAGACGCGCGAGCGCGGCAAGGGCAGCTTCGTGCGTCGGGGTCGAGCTGAGCGCGGCCTGATACTGGAGCCTGGCGCTGGGGAGCTTGTTCAAGCGCTCGTAGGCGACGCCCATGTTGTAGCGCGCGTCGGCCTCGGAGGCGGTGGTGCGGAACAGCTGGAGCGCCCGCTGCGGGTCCCCGGCGCAGACCAAGGCGAAGCCCAGGTTGTTCCGGTAGCGGGTCGAGGAAGGGTCGGCCGCCATGGCGGCTTCCAGGTGCGGCACGGCCTCGACGCAGCGGGACTGGCCCATCAGCAGAAAGCCCAGGTTGTTCGCGGGGCCCGCGCCGGTGTCGCCCAGATCGATGACCTTCTCGAGGGTGGTGATCGCGCGGGCGACGTCACCGGCGTCCGCGTAGAGCACGGCCAGGTTCTCAAGCGGGCGAGGGTCCCTCGGGATCTCCTTGGCGACGGCTTCGAGCACCCTGCGCGCCTCGTCGGGCACGCCCTGACGCATGAGCGCGATGCCCTGGATGAGCCGGATCTCAGGCGTGGACTCGCCCTCGGCATTCAGCCGGGACACCATCTCCAGCGCCTGGTCCGGCATGCCGTTGTCGGCGTACCAGTGCGCCATGTCGCGCCAGACCTTCTTCTTGCCGTCGTCGGACTGCCACGGGGGCGCGGTCTCGATCTGGGGCCCGTTTGCGGGCGGGCGCGCCGACGCCGCGGCCGGAGCCAGCAGCGACAAGACCAACAGCGCTCGCGCAGTGAACGGCATGCGAATCAGAGGTCTCCGGTGAAGATGCGGATCATCGAGGGTGTCAGCAGGATGACCATCAGCACGGGAAGGAAGAACACGATCATGATGATGGTCAGCTTGGAGCCGACCTGACCGGCGAGCTCTTCGGCGCGGGACATGCGCTTCTCGCGGGCGACCGCGGAGTAGATGCGCAGCGAGTCGGCGATGGACGAACCGTAGCGCTCCGACTGCGCGAGCATGTTGACGAGGCTTCGCACCTCTTCCAGGCCGGTGCGCTCCTCGAAGTGCTTCAAGGCGACCACGCGCTCGATGCCGGCGGTGATCTCGCTGTTGACCAGCACGAACTCCTTGGCGAGCGCGGGCGCGACGGTGCGCATCTCATTGGCGACGCGACGGAAGGAGGTGTCCAGGTTGAGGCCGGACTCGACGCAGCTGACGAGCAGATCGAGGGCGTCGGGGAACGCGCTCAGCAGGCTGCCCTGGCGCGCCGTCGCCTGGTTCTCGACGATCAGCTTGGGCAGCAGGTAGCCGGCGAGCATGGCCAGGAACATCGCGAGCGACGTCGCGGTGACGCTGAGCACAAAGTACAGCGGGGAGAGCAGGACCGGTGAGCCGAACGTGGCGATCAGGCGGTAGCCGTTGAACTGGTCGAGCGCGCGGCGGTGCTTGTAGCCCGCGTAGCGCAGCACCTTGCGGAGCTCCTCGTTCGCGTCGACCGTCGACTGCGACGTCTCCGTGCTGCCCTGCGAGATCTCTCCGAGCCGCTCGGCGATGGCCTCCCACCGCGTGAGCTTCCGGTTGTCGTACGCGATGTCCGCGGCCTCGACACGCTCCGACGCGGACGTCAGGCTCTCGAGACGATCGGCGGCCGTCTGCTCGGGGAACATGATGGTGTAGAGCGAGAACGCGAGGCCCGCGACGACCGTGAACACGACGAAGACGATGATGATCTTCGACAGCACTTCCGACACGGTCAAGGCGATCAAGGCTGCGGCGATCATCATGCGTCCACGCGCGACATCGTGCGCATCAGGAAGATCCCCATCCCGTACGAGCCCGCGCAGTAGACCATCGCGGTCTGGCCGGCGCCGGTGCGCCACATGGGCGTGAGGTACTCGAAGTTGGCGAGCATGACGAGCACGAGAACTGCGACAGGCATGCCGGCGAGCACGAGGCCCGACGCGCGCGCTTCCGAGGTCATCGCCTTCACCTTGGCGTCAAAGCCGTGGCGGATGCGGATGAGCTTGGACAGACGACCCACGGTCTCGATCATGTTGCCACCGGTCTCGCGCTGAAGGAGCATCGACGACACGAAGAGGCGCAGCTCGAAGACCTCGGGGAAGCGGTTGACCAGATCTTCCAGCGCGATGCGCCAGTCGCGGCCGAACCGGAGCTCGTCGTAGACTTGGCCGAACTCGACGCCCAGCGGATCCTTGGTCTCTTCGGAGACCAACTTGAAGGTCTCAGATAGGCCGGTGCCGGCCTGCATCGCGCGGCCCATCAGGTCGAGCGCGTCAGGCATCTGGAACAGGAGCGCCACGCTGCGCTTGGCCGCCTTGCGCTTGACCAGCATGTACGGGAGGTAGGCGAGCGGGCCGCCGACGATCAGCGCCTTGAGGCCCAAGAAGGGGATCAGCAGCGCGACGACGATGCCGCTCAAGCCGATCATGGTGACGACGAGCTGCGAGACCGTGCGGGGATCGTCGGCGCCCTTGAGGGTCTGCGCCATCGCCTCGCCCATCTTGCCGAGCGACTCCAGCATGGAGTCAGCCGCCTGCTCGCGAAGCAGGCTGGAGAGCGCCTCCTCCTCCTGCTGCTGGGCGGTGTCGAGGCCCAGGCGGCGACGAACGCGCTGCTCTTCGTTGTCCGTTTGCCCGCGGAAGTACCAGTAGATGGACTGGCCGGCCAACACCAACGCGATGAACACGAGGCCTAGGATGACCACGGTCAGGAAGGTGCTGGACTTGGGCGTTGCTGCGGCTGCGGCGAGGAGGATCAAGATCAGACCTCCATTTCAAATTCGAAGAGCTGAGGCGCCAGGTGGATCCCGTGCGAGGCCAGCGTGGAGGCGAAGCGCGGACGGACACCCGTGGCCTTGTAGCGGCCGCGGACCTTGCCGTTCTTGTCCACGCTCTCCTGCTGGAACACGAAGATGTCCTGGGTGGTGATGATCTCACCCTCCATGCCCGTGACCTCAGTGATCGCGATGACGCGGCGGCTGCCGTCCGTCAGGCGCGTCTGCTGCACGATGACATCGAGCGCGCGCGCGATGGTCTCGCGGATGGCACGGGGCGTCATGTTGGGCATGCCGATGCCGACCATGGTCTCGAAGCGCGCGAGCGCGTCCGCCGTGTTGTTGGCGTGCACGGTGGCGAGCGAGCCGTCGTGGCCTGTGTTCATGGCGGTGAGCATGTCGATGGCTTCGGCGCCGCGGATCTCGCCGAGGATGATGCGGTCAGGGCGCATTCGCAGGCAGTTCTTCACCAGCTCGCGCTGGGTGACCTCGCCCTTGCCTTCGATGTTGGCCGGGCGCGTCTCCAAGCGGACGACGTGCTCCTGCTGCAGCTGCAGCTCGGCCGAATCCTCGATGGTGATGATGCGCTCGGTCGGCGGGATGAAGCCCGACAACACGTTGAGCAGCGTGGTCTTGCCAGAGCCGGTGCCGCCCGAGATGATCGTATTGAGGCCCGAGTGGACCGCGCCACGCAGCGTCTCCATCATGGGACGCGGGCACGAGCCGAACGCGATCAAGTCCTCAGCCAGGATGGGGACCTTGCCGAAGCGGCGGATGGAGACCGCGGCGCCGTCGATCGACAGCGGCTTGATGATCGCGTTGAAGCGCGACCCGTCGATCATTCGCGCGTCGACCATCGGGGTCTGTTCGTCGACGCGACGGCCGACGGCCACGACGATGCGCTCGATGATCTGCATCAGGTGCTTGTCGTCTTCGAAGACGACGTTCGTCTTGATCAGCTTGCCCTTGCGGTCGACGAAGACGTTCTTCGGGCCGTTGATCAGGATGTCGCTGACCGCCGGGTCGCGGACGAGGACCTCAATGGGGCCCAGGCCCAGGATGTTGTCCAGGATCTCCTGGACCATGCGCTCGCGCTCGGGGCGTGTGATCGCCGGGTTGCGCGACTCCATGCGGTCGGTCAGCGACTGCCGCATACGCTCGTAGAGCTCTTCCTTCGCCGTGTTCGCGACTTCTTCGAAGTCCAGCGTGTCGAGGAGCTCGTTGTGCATCGCACGCTTGATCTCGTCGAATTCCGGCGAGGTCTTCACGGTACCGGTCGGCGCCGAGGTCGGCGTGGCCGCCGCCTTGGCCTTGCCAGGCGGCGCGAACCGGTCGATCATCCGATTGGTGGCCATCTAGCGTCAGCCCCCGCGGTTGAAGAAGCGGGAGAAGATGCTCTTCTTCTCCTCGGTCTCGTTTACCGGCTGCAGATCGTCCGGGTCCTCAGAGAGCAGGCCGACGAGGCGCGCGATCTCGGTGACGATCTCGGCCTTCGGGTACACGTCGCGCACCAGCTTGCCCTCGTTGAGGGCGTGGTCCACGCGGCGGGCGTCGTCCGACACGGAGCCGACCACGCGCAGGCCGAGGTTGGACTCGATGGTGTCGCGCGTGAGGAAGGGCTGCTTGGGCACGCGGTTGAGGACCACGTGCACGCGCTTCTTCTCCACACCGGTAGCGACGAGCGCCTTGAGGATGCGGTGCGCGTCGCGCACGGCGACGACGTCGGGCGTGGTGACCAGCAGCACCTGATCGGCCACGTTCAGGCAGACCGAGGTGGCGGGGTCGATGTGGTTGCCGACGTCGAGGATGACGTACTGGTAGCCGTGCGCCGCCGCGTTGATCACGTTGAACATGTCGTCGGGCGACACGTCCCCGATACGATCGATGTCGTCGGGCTGGCAGAGGAAGTGCACCTTGGACGGATGCACGAACACCGAGCCCGTCAGCATGCGCTCGTCGATGTTGGCGGCGCGCGCCAGCAGGTCGGCGATGGTGTCCTTCGGGATGATGTCCATCGCCGGAGCGATGTCGCCCATCTGGAAGTTCGCGTCGATGCAGAGCACGCGGTGGATGGCCGCGAGCTCCGACGACAGGTGGGTGCTGATGAACGTGGTGCCGACGCCGCCCTTGGCGCCGATCACCGCGACCACGAGTCCCTTGCCTTCGACGTCTTCCGGGTGGAAGGCAGCGTGCTGCACGGCCACGCGGAGCTGGTCCGCGTCGTCGGGGAGCACGATGAACTCCGCGTACCCGGCGCGCATTGCGGACAAGATCCGCTCAGCGTCACGGGTGCGGGAGAGCGCGATCAACGTGCAGCGCGCCTTCTCCTTCTTCACCAGGCGAGCGAACTCGACCGCCTGACCGGGTGACTCGTCAAAGCCGACGAGGACGACGTCGGGAAGACTACGGAGCGCGAGATCGACCCCCTCGCCGAACTCGACAGAACTGTTGGGGAGCACCGCTTCAGCCGCGAGCGTGTCGCGGATGGTCTCCATCATCGGATCCTCTACGGATACGATGACGACGGTAGCTGCCGAATGCGGATTGCCTTCGTGCCTCACGGATGCGTCTCCACGGGGTACGGACCTAGTGTGGTGTGGGGAGAGAAGATCAGCGCTGCAGACCGACCTCGCCCGTAGGCGTGGCGGTGCGGGAGTGCGCGCGGTGATCCATGCCGAGCAGGAACAAAGCGAGATCGCTCGGGTTGTTGTTCTCGGTGGTGCCGAGGAGCGCCGGGACCTCGCCGGGGGCCATCGGGCGGACCAGGCGCGGCGTGACGTAGACGATCATCTCGGTCTCTTCGCGGGTGTGCTTCACGCTGCGGAAGAGCGCGCCGATGACCGGGATGCGACCGAGGCCAGGGACCTCGTCACGGGTCATCGAGACCTTCTCCGACAGCAAGCCAGCGACGGCGAACGTCATGCCGGAGCGCAGGCGGATGTGGGTGGAGGCCTTGCGAGAGTTGAAGCCGGGGATGCTCGAGCCCTGGACGGACACGCCCAGCGCGGGGTCCAGCGAGGACACCTCGAGCTCGACCTGCACGTCGACCACGTCATCGCCGAGCACGGTCGGGATGAAGGTCATGTGCGTGCCGAAGTCCTTGTAGGTGACCGAGGTCGCGCCGTTCGCGGAGGGGAGGACCTGGGGCACGCTGCCGCCCGCGAGGAACTCGGCCTTCTGGCCCGACAGCGACATCAGGGTGGGCTGCGAGATGATCTTGGCCAAGCCGTAGCGGTCCATGATGGACAGCACGCCCGAGATGTTCACGGCGTTGCCGATGACGCCGTACAGGTTGAACGCGGAGGTGGCGAAGGGGACCGCCGTGTCGGCGAAGGAGCCGAGCGCCGGCGTGCCGGGCAGATCCGCGGACGAGCCGCGGAGGAGGCCAGCGCCCTGCTGGACGCCGTTGTACATCAGGTTCAGGCCCATCTCGCGCAGGCCGGTGCGGGAGACTTCGGCGTAGGTGACCTCGAGCTGGACCTGGTGGTCGCCCGTGACGGTCATCAGGTTGACGAACTCGGGGTCCCAGATCTGGGCGATCATGGCGACGCGCTCGAGGGTGTCGAGGTCCGGCACCTGGCCGTCGACCACGATGTGCGGCCCCAGGGGGTAGACGCGGGGCGGGTTGGTCGGCACGACCGCGTCGACGCGGCGGACGATGTCCGACAGGTCCTGGTGCACGGTGATCTCGTAGATCATTGGCGGGACGTTATCGGCGAACTGGATGACCAGGTCGGTGGTGCCGAGCGACAGGCCCTGGACCTGCCACTTGGTCGGCGTGCCGAGCTGGACGACGTTGGCGACCTTGGGGTTGGTGATGGAGATGGCGCGCGGGATGCGCGGGGTCTCCAGCACGATGCTCTTGCCGAGCTCGATATCGAGCCAGTCAGAGCGTTCTTCCTGCGCGTGCGCAGCCGGGCCCGGAATCACCACGCCGGCGACGAGGAGCGCGGTGATCGTTGCGATGGTCTTGAGCATGGACTGGGTCCTCGACAGCTTAGAGTGTGCTTCGGAGAGCGGGTGCCGGTTGCGTAAGAGCCTCTATACCGGCGGGCCGATCAGGGTGCGGCGGTCGCTGCGTCCGCGGGCTGGTCACCGGCGGTGCCGGCGGCCGCAGGGGGCGCAGAGGGGGTGTTGGACTCGACGTTGGTGACGTCGATGTCGTTGCGAAGGGCGAGGGTGATGCGGCACTGGCCGAACGCGTACTTGACCAGTTCGGCCTGCTGAGGCGTGAGCGCCATGGTGACGGAGCTGCGGACGCGGTTGCCGCGCTTGCGGCCGCCGGAGGCGTCCACGTAAGCGAGATCGGTCATGCGGTCATCGACGGCGAGCACCGTGACGGACTGCAGAAGCGTGCGGACCTCGGGCGGCTCGGCGTTGGCGCAGACCGTGATCAGGTCGACGAAGTTGCCGGGGTTGAGGAAGCCCGACACCGCGGCGCCATCCTTGACCGGGACTTGGAGCGCGCGCATGCCGCGGGGGATGATGGCGGGCAGGCCGACGCCGGCCTCGGGGTCCGCCAGGCGCTCGTCGCGGATGAACTCGCCGGCGAGGATGCGCTCGGCGGCCACGCGGCCCACGACCTCGTCGGCCGTGCGGTAGACCTCGGACGGGACGTAGTCCGCCGGCATCTGGCGCTTGGCCAAGTGGTCGGTCTTGATGGTCCAGCCCGGGGGGATGTCCACCGCTGCGACGACCACGTCAGAGCTCTCGGACTTCACGCCCTGGGTGACTTTCACGCCTTCCGACGCCTTCTTGATCATGCCGTAGATCATGAAGGTGACGGTGAGGGCGCCGATGAGCGAGGCGACGAGGAAGAGTACGCCTCGGAAGCGACCGCCAGTGGGCATTCGGGCTCCAGGAGATTCGACGAGCAAGCTGCGTGCCCAATCGGCACGGAGGCGACTCATCGTACATCAGGTGCGGTAATTCGTGACGAGCCTTTGGGAAACGCTTTCGGATCAGGAACGACGGAAGAGAAGATCAAACCGTAGCTCCCCGTCACGAATGACGAGGGCTCCGCGGCCGTCCAATACGTCCCGTACGAGATCGCCGATGAGCGCATCACGCCATACCCCGAGGATCGGGGCGGTGTGTGACGGGTTTCGGGCAAGCGACTCGGCCAGCCGACGGGGCAGCACCAGTCGGGTGGCGAAGCTCTCGGCCTGCCCCCGGACGGTGGTCGCCAGCTCCAGCATGTCTGCGACGCGGGCCTCTGGTGCACCGCGGCGGACGGGGTCAGGCCAGCTCGTCGGGTCGGAGGCCAGGGCCGCGGCGATCACCTGGAGGATGGCGCGGCCGTAGCGGTCGACGGTCTTGGGGGAGATCCGACGGTTTGCGGCGATCTGGTCGACGTGGGTCGGCCGGGCGCGCGCGAGCTGCCGCAGCGTGCCGTCGCCCAGGATGAAGTTCGCCGGGCGGTCGGCGCGGCGGGCCTGTTCGTCGCGCCACTCGACCAGCGCGCACATCACGCCGGCCTCGGCGCGGTCAGGGTCACCGCTCATGGCGATCTCGCGCCAGCGCTCGCCGGGATCCGCGGGCGCGAGCGCCCCATCCCGGGCCTCGGCGCACGCCGCGAACACGGCGGGCATCCGGCCGCGCTGCTCGGCGTCGGAGGCGATCGCGGCCCACAGCTCCGGCAGCTCGACCACGTCCTCGGCGGCGTAGGCCACCTGCTCTGCGGTCAGGGGGCGGCGGCTCCAGTCGGACATGGTCGCCGACTTCTCAGGGCGGCGGCCGAGCCAGCGCTCGCACAGGTCGGCCAGGCCGACCGGGTACCAGGTGCCGAGCAGGCCCGCGGCGATCTGCGTGTCCAGCACGGTGTTCGCGACGCCACCGAGCGCCGTCGACAACAGGCGAAGGTCCTGGAAGCCCGCGTGCACCAGCCAGGTGGAGCCGCCGAGCATCGCTGGCCCCAGCGCCGCGAGCAGGCCAGGGACGAGCGGGTCGATCAGCCACGTGTCGCCGCCAGGGATGTGCACCTGCACGAGCAGCAGCTCAGGCGCAAACCGACCTTCGGTGTGGAATTCCGTGTCGATCGCCAGCACCGGCGCGGCGGCCAGCTGGGCGATGGCAGCGGGGAGGGACTCTTGCGTCAGCAGGTGGGCGTTCAACGTCGCTCGGATCAGGCGGACGAAACGCGCACGCCAGGCTCCGCGGCCGTATGGTGCCAACCCGCTTGCCGCCACCAGCCGCGGGCGATCGCCTCGGCCCGCAGGTCCACGTCGTGCCCGTCGATCAGCAGCGCGCTGAGCGAGTAGCCCATCATGTCGGCGTCCGACCGGCTGTCCCCGGCGCAGAAGGTCGGCGGGCGCCCGATGTGCAGCTTCACGGC